>JAQTSP010000011.1 GCA_028711205.1 Eubacteriales bacterium
TGCCGCGTCGCGGTAATTGTTGCCGCGGAACGTGATCACGCCCTCAAGATCGGTGTATTCATCGCCCGACCCGAACGTGATCGTCTCGTCTCTCTGATATGTATCGACGTCTTCGCCGTTCACATTGATATCCGTCTCAAAGCCAAAGTTGTCAGGGTTCGTCGCGTCAATATAGTGCGGCACAAGATCGGCCGAAAGCGACGGCTCGGGCGTCGGCGTCGGTTCCTCAGTCGGCGTCTCGTCAATCGTTATTGCATCCGCATCCGGCGTCGTCATAGCGACAGACGCTCCCGGCGACTCCGACGTCCCCGACTGCTCGGACCCTTTCACAATGAAAAATATACCAACCGCGAGCGCGGCAACGAGTACGCCGATAAGGATATAAAATCTCGTCCTTGCTTTGCGCCTGCCCCTGCGCCGTCTCGCGTAATACCTCTTTTTCATATATATACCTTCCCCAATCTTTTTCCGCCACCATATAATCCTTTCGATTATACTATAAAACAACAAAATATTATAGCACAAATATCAAGTGCTGTTTCTTTGTTTCATATGGTTTTGTCTATTTTCTTTCTGCGATAAAGACACTGCTTAAATACGGCTGATTGAACTCACGCATAAACCGCTCGCATTTACATAGCAGCAGATAATAGACGTTCAGGCCGCACCCTTGCATCGTCTCATAATTGCCCATGCCTTTGGATACGATAATATCCGCCGCGTCAATCAGCATTCTTGCTTCCCCGGATATTTCACTCAGCACCGTACCCGGTACTGCGATGCCGTTGCCCACAACGGGTACAATGCCGGCCAAGCCCACTTCTTCGGCATCCGCCATCGTCACATCATTGAGTATCGGCTCTCCGCGCACAATGGATGTGATTTTAAGCTTTGGATAAAGCGCCTTTAACTCCATGATGCACATTTTATCAAACACGATCTCACCGCAGTTATCATGCAAATAAACAAGCGACTTCGCGTTTTCAAGATCGCGTTTAAACTTGTTGTATGTCTCTCCCAAATCAATATTCGGAGCCGATTCGATCAGCTCATGGAGCTTGCCTTCGCTGACGTTTTCCAATGAGCCAAAATCGATATAGTTTCCTGTCATCGCATATTGCAGTGCGCGGTATAACTTGTCATCCGCGGCGCTGATATGCTTTAAGATATCGGCCTCCCGTTTTAAAACAGCCTGATTGTATGTATGCTTTTCATCATGATACAGATCCTTTTTGCCGACCTCGCTTACAATCATATGTATCAACCTTGCGCTCATCTCCGGCGCCGTCGTTTCTATATCGGCCTCGGCAAGCATCGAACAAACTCTTTTCGCAAAAGCCATTCGTTTATCCGGATCGTTTTCAAAAGACATATAATAGCGGTCTATCTGCCGGAACGTGCAATAGATACATTCTGCCGTCATTCTCATGGATGTCACACCTCTTTTTATTCTGTTTGTTCTTCCAGGCTGTAGGCCGCCTCGCCCGTCGTATACGGTTCCAATTCACTCAGATAAGCGTCGATATCGTCATATTCATAATAATGCAGCGGATAATAATCTCCAAGCGATTCGATATCGGGCAGGAACAGATCGTATTCTCCGATATTCTCAAAACAAAGCGCCGTTCCTTTTGAGTCCATTTCGGCAATAAACACCGCGATCGCGTCCGCCTGCGCGGACGTGTCTGCGCGAAACACGCGCGTTACCGACGCGACGACAGGCGGTATGCCGTCGCCCTGCCCTTCAAGATACTGCAGCGCATATTCCAACGCGGCCATGCCTGTCTGGGTGGTACACTCAACGGTCTGTGCAAAATCGCCGTACCATACGCACGTCAGGCCCGATTTGGTGGCGCCCATCGACCATATGCTGCCCGTCATCTCGCTGCGGTCATAATCCAACACGGCCTGAAGCGCCTGCACACCCGTATCGTCGTTGACGGTGATGATGCCGTCAAGCTCTCCTTCTCTGAACGCTTTTAACACGTTGACCGCCGCCTTATAGCTTGTTTCCTCATCATAATCGCCCGCCATGCTGCAAACCACATTGAGATTCTCGTACCGGGCGAACACACGGCGTATGCCCAATGAGCGCAGTATGGATGCCTCATCGCTGACAACGCCCGTGATCTCGCCGATATTGCCGGCCGGCTGGCCGTATTTCTCGGTCATGGCTTCCACAATAGAAATACCCGTCAGCACGCCGATCATATAATCGTCCTCTATGATCGTGCAAACATAGCCGTCTTCTCCCGGCGTTTTATCGATACTGTCGTTGATCGTGATATACGGTATCCCCTGCCCCTCGCACAAATCGCCGACTTCGGACAACGCCCCGCTTTCGTACGGAGACAGTATCAGAAAATCGATACCGCCCGCTATCATATCGTCCGCCGTATCGATCTGCGACTGTGCATCGTCAGCGATTTCCGCGGTGATCTCGATGGCGAACTTATCTTCATACGCGCCGCATATCATGAGCAGCTCTTCCCACCACGCATCGTCTCCGTCCGCCGCTCTTGCAATGATGCCTATTTTATATTTGCCCTCCGGTATAACCCCGATTTCAGAAAGCCCGGGCAAATAATACGATGAGATATCCTGTCTCGTCACGGGCGTGGGTGCCGTGGGCTCGGGTGTCGGCTGCGCTGTCGCAGTGACACTGCTTTCCATGTCCTGTGACTGATATGTGTTCGTGGTGCAAGACGATACCAAAAAAATAACGGCTGCAAAAATCGCCAATGTCAATGCTGTACGTCCTCTCATACACGCCTCCAAAAAAAGATGCTTTGTTTATGTTTGTTTATGGTATATTATCAGTCCTATGATATAATATTTTATTAAAAAATACAAACAGAAAGGCAAAACATGAACGCTGAGATACTATGTATCGGTACCGAAATACTACTTGGAGACATCGTCAACACAAACGGCGCATATCTTGCGCGTGAACTCGCGGCGCTCGGTATCGACATCTTTCACCAGTCCGTGGTGGGCGATAATGCACAGAGGCTAAAAGACAGCCTTGAGCTTGCTCTCTCACGAGCGGACATGGTCATCACGACGGGCGGCCTTGGCCCGACATATGACGACCTGACAAAAAAGACCGTAGCCGATTATTTTGGTATCGGCATGGAGACGCACGCACCCTCTGTTAAAAAGATAGAAGCGCTGTATAAAACGCTGGGCAGAGAAATGACGCCCAATAATCTGCTTCAGGCAGAGGTGCCAAAAGGCGCTACCGTATTTTTTAACGATACGGGGTTTGCGCCCGGTGTCGCGATAGAAAAAGCCGGAAAAACGGTCATCATGCTGCCCGGGCCGCCGAATGAAATGCGCCCGATGTTTATCAACAAAGTTGTGCCGTATCTTCAAAAAAAATCAGGCGCCACGATCCGCTCAAAGACCATACATATCTTTGGCATGGGCGAATCGCAGGTTGAGGACACGCTGCGCGATATGATGACATCCTATCAGAACCCGACGATCGCGCCGTACGCCAAGCAGGGCGAAGTGCAGTTAAGGATAAGCGCAAAAGCAGGTACAGCCGATGCCGCCGACACGTTGATACAGCCCGCCATCGACCAGATCAAACAAAGGCTGGGCCCCGTGGTGTACGGTGTGGATATCGGGAGCCTTCAAAACGCGGTTGTTTTGGCGTTAAAACAAAAAAACCTGACTGTGGCCACGGCCGAAAGCTGTACGGGCGGCGCGCTGTCCCGCGCGATTACCGATATCCCCGGTTCTTCCGCCGTCTTTGAATGCGGCGTATGCACATATTCAAACGCGATGAAACAAAAACTTTTAAATGTGAGCCGGAAAACGCTCGATCAATGCGGCACCGTTTCGGCCGAGACTGCACAGGAAATGGCCAAGGGCGCGCGCGCCATATCGGGCGCGGACATCGGCATCGGTGTTACCGGTATCGCAGGGCCTGACGGCGGAAGCGATGAAAAACCGGTCGGACTTGTTTATATGTCGATAGACAGCGGCTTTTTTTGCGAAACAAAAAAGTTTTTGCTTTCAAGAGGGCACAAAAACGAGCGCGATTTCATTCGAAACTACGCAACACTGCACGCGCTCTCGTTCATACTGACAGCGGTAAATAATAAGAAATAATGCCGGATGCATGAGGTAATAAGGACTGCTGAGCAGTTACCCCGCAAGGCAGTCCTCATTGCTGTATTATTGCTTTGAACCGCATTTTCCGCAGAATTTTGCATCCAGCGGAAGCTCTTCGCCGCAGACGATGCATTTCGTTGATGCGGCTTGCGTGTTCTCTTCAGAGGAAACAGTTACCGGCTGTATAGGCGGCGCTGGCTGCGGTTGTACGGGCGGCGCTGGACGCGGCTGTACAGGCGGCGCTGGCTGCGGTTGTACGGGCGGCGCTGGACGCGGCTGTACGGGCGGCGCTGGCTGCGGCTGTACGGGCGGCGCTGGCTGCGGCTGTACGGGCGGCGCTGGCTGCGGCTGTACGGGCGGCGTGTATTGAGGCTGTGTCGGCGGCGCGTACTGCTGGACCGGTTTGGGTGCGCCGCATGACGGACAAAAGCCAGCCGTTACCGGAATGAAAGCGCCGCATCTCGGGCATGCGGTACCGGCAGCCTGTGTTCTCATCTGCGCCTGTGCCTGTGCCTGAGCCTGCGCTTGTACCTGCGCTCTTGCCTGCGCCTCCGCCCTCATCTGTTTGAGCTTCTCAGATTTGACCAAAACGAGCACAGCAATCGCACCGAATATCAGAAAGTACAAAAACGGTCCAAAGCTAAACCCTCCACCTATGCTAAATCCATAATTGTATCCATAGACTGAAAAACCGTATGCGGTTCCTGCAAGCGCGACAATCCATGCGATCAGGCTGCCAATAGAAATGACGCCGCTTGTAATGAGCAGTGTGATGACGTCCTCTTGTACGATCGTCAGCACCAAGCCGGCATACATCAATATGATTCCGATCGGCGACATAAAATTCGACACGCCATACCCAAAAAAGGCGCCAAGAAGATAAAGCAGACCGCCAAGTCCAAATACGTAAATATATGAGGACAAAAGGAACTTCAAAAACGGTACGCTGTTCAAATATGCTTTGGCAGCGTTTAGAAAGTTTTTATATGGAGACATAAAGCCATCCTCCTTGATTATTGGTATATATATGATTATTATATCACTGTTACATTTATTCGCAAGCAATTAAATGTAGAATTTACCATAATATAAAGATTTAATACCTTCTCTTGACTTTGATATGAAAAAAAAGAGGCGCGCCATGGCTCCTCTCTTATAATGCTAATAATTCGGTCTGCTTTTTTAATTATTCGGCCAGCTTTAAAATATGATATATATCCTCATCACTTAACTTGACGAATTGACCGACAGTGTTATCATCATAACGCATGCAATTCTCTACGATACGGTCAAAATCGTTTTTTGTGATGTCAATTTCATATAGCCTTGTCGGAAGCCCTATCGATCTGAAAAACACTTCAAGACTGTCAATTCCGTCCCGCGCAGTTTTCTCAGGATCATTAAACGCCTGTTCAACGTTCCATACTCTGACCGCAAACTGAACGAACCGTGTTACATCATGCCTGTATACGTATTTCATCCACGCCGGAAAGATGATCGCAAGCCCCGCGCCATGGGCAACGTCATTGATCGCGCTGAGTTCGTGCTCGATCCAATGTGACGCCCAGTCGCTGATCCTGCCTGTACTCAATACATCGTTATGCGCAAGCGTTCCCGCCCACATAATCTCCGCGCGTGCGTTGTAATCATCCGGCCTGCTAAGCACGACGGGTGTATTATTGATGAGCGTTTTCAACGTACTCTCGCACAACCTGTCTGTCAACTCAACATTTTGAACCCGGGTAAAATACCGCTCCATCACATGCGCCATGATATCTGCCGCGCCGCACGCGGTTTGATAAGGCGGCAGCGTAATGGTCAGCTCGGGGTTCATGATCGCAAACACGGGGCGCAGAAAATTGTTGACGATTCCACGCTTTGTTTTATTTTCCTCATTAGTGATAACGCTGGAATTGCTGGCCTCACTGCCAGTTGCCGGTATCGTCAGCACAACACCCACGGGCAATGTTTTTTTCGGATATTCTTTTCCGCTGTAAAAATCCCATACGTCTCCGTCATACGGCACACCGATCGCAATGGCTTTTGCTGAATCGATCGCGCTGCCGCCGCCCACAGCGAGTATAAAATCGACGCCTTGCCGTCTGCACAATTCGATGCCTTCCCTGACAAGGCTTAACCTCGGATTGGGGCAGACACCCCCGAGCTCAACGAAATCGATCCCTGCTTCTTTCAAAGAATCGACAACCTGCTGATATAGCCCTGTTTTTTTTATATGCCCTTTTCCATAGTGCAGCAGTACTTTTTTGCCGTATTTTTTTGTTTCTTGGCCTACGTCGCACTGCGTGTTTTTACCAAAAATAATGGTTGTTGGACTTTGAAAACGAAAATCCTGCATCATTCTACCTCCAAAAAAATGTGTGAATTATATTATCTGCTAAAAATAAGCATATCATTAAAAAATAATTAGTAAAGAGTTAAATGATGTTTTATAATTTTTGAAATATATTGTCAGGTTATTAAAACGTAATCTGCAAAAAATATTATTGAAGCTTTTTTTGCCTGAAAAGCAAAGAAGAGCGGAAAGGAGGGTTAAAAAGTGGCATCACAAAATCGCAAGTATGGCCCCAATCATCCTTGGACTCAGTTTAAAATGGAATGTGCCAGTGACATCGGCCATCTGCAGTATTGTAAAGAAAACAACGATGAATACAAGGGCGATTTGCCAAGCCGCGTTAACGGCCAGCAGGGCGGGCCAATCGGAGGCGAGATGGTGAAACGAATGATCGCAATGGCAAAGCAACAAAAAGGCATCACTTAAACAAAATGCGACAAACTCCAGGACATTTTTTTGCAGCCGCCCCAAAAGGGGTGGTTTTTTTATTCGGTTAAAAAATGATAACACCATTAAATTTGCTTATCATTCTAAGTTCCGCTTTTTTAGGTGGCGGTTAGTTTGCCTTAATGCTGCGAAATTCTTTTGTGTTGACATTATGTATCATATGTACTATTATTGTTTAATTAGTTCATTATTTTTAATAATCGGTATCCCGGAGGACACATGGACGCAAAACAAAGAATGCTATCGAAACAAAAAAGTATTATTGAGGCGGCTATTGAGCTGTTTTTAAAATACAGCGCAAAAAAGACAACCGTGGACGATATCGCAAAAAAAGCCTGTGTATCAAAAGTGACTGTCTACAAGTACTTTAGTGATAAGAATAACCTGTACGGTAGTGTGTGTAGCCATATCGTTACCCACTATTATAATAAATTAGAACAACAGATTGCTTCTGATATGCCATTGATCGAGAAAATGGCGGTGTTCGTTTCTGTATTGACCGGCTTTATTAAAACCGGTCAGAAGTCATTGTGCATTCAGCTGGGTGAGCAAAATAGCGAAGCCGAAAAGGAATATACATTATTCAATAATAAAGAAAAGGATTTGATGATACAGCTTATTAAGCAGGGGAAAGAGGAAGAACTAATCTATGTGGATATTGACGATGAATCAATTTATCATTATATCAATATGGGGTTGTGCTATTTTGAGCACGATACCGATTACAGGGAAAGAATTTTACATGATACCGATTTCCGACAAGCTTTTATGTCACTGATATGGCGTCATGTTTTTACCGACATCTCTCGATTCAAGGCTCCTTCGTCCTTGCTTTGATTATATGAAGGAAATATATGAGATGAACTGCAGAAAAAATCTGGACACATATATCGCGTTAGCCAAATCAGGGACAAAAATCGAAATTGACACCATCATGAGCGACTTGAATGCCGATATGACTATTGCCGTATCAAAAATAATAGACTATGCACTGAGCTTTGTTAAATCAAAAGAGGGGCTTGAGCATATTAAATATTATTTGTTTAACGGCACTCAGATACAAAGAAATTATTGCACGCTTTTTTTCAACAGAAGAGGCGATTGGCCGCTTGTAAAGGCTGCGTATGAAAAAGGGCTGATCGACGAGATACAAGCTTTCTCAAGATAATCTGCTTTGCCCGGACACGCTATTGGCTCTATTCTTCCATGCTTTTCCGAAGGTGCTTTATGGCCTTTGATCTCAGCTGTGAGACTCTTGATTCAGATACGTCGAGCACGTTTCCTATCGTCTTCAGCGTCAGTCCTTCAAAAAACGACAGCATCACGATTTGCCGTTCCCGCGGGGGCAGTGCAGCCATCGCGCGATCGAGTGCCCCAAGCATTTCTTTTTTCAGCAACGCGTTTTCCGGCAAAACCCAATCGTCTTTTTCTTTGATATGATAGGCTCCGTTGCTTTGGGCCCATTCTATAGAAATAATGTTATGCTGCCGCCACTTGCTTTTGGCATTGACGATATCGCGCACGGCAAGGCCAAGCCCCTGCGCGATTTGCTCGTCCGACGGCGTTTTGCCATACCTTGCCGCCCAGTCCGTACAAAAGCATTCAATGTCCTCATACCGGTTTCGCACGTTTCTTGGAACCCAGTCAATTTTGCGGATATAGTCGATGATCGCGCCTCTGATGCGTATAGCCGCATACGTTTTAAACTGTATGCCCCGGCGTACATCAAAACGTTTAACGGCATCGATGAGCCCCATCGTTCCATGGCTTGCAAGCTCTTCGTAATCAACGTGGTTTTTGTAGTCTTTGCTCATGCTCCCTGCTATTTTATAGACAAGGCAAAGGTATTCAGCCAGTATACTGTTGCGTACGTTGATATCATTATTCTCTTTGAGCTGCTCCCACGTTTTTTCACTGACCTCACCCATGCCCGAACACCGCCTTTTATCTGCAATCATGTCTGTTTTGGCAGCTATGCTGACAAAACAAAACCCCACCATTTGCAGGAAAAACATGCAAATCATAGGGATTGCATCGCATTTAAACAATGCTAAAAATACAGTATCCGTAAGCCAGTGCAAAAAACAAAGCGCTGTACCTGCGAAAACAAATATTAATGCAACCGGCTGTCATAGACATTGTATGCCCTTAGACCCTATGGCTTTGCGCACCGACCTTTCGATCGTCCTGCCTTTGAATAATATTTATATTCAATTAGCGGGCTTGCCTATAGAATCGTCTATACACAAGCCTCACATAAATTTATACCAAATAAGAATACCTTCGTCAACCCATTCGTATGGCATTTATTTGTTTTTTAAACTCACTGATCAAAAAGATCTATTTATATTTTACCGCCGTGCCGTAAGCCGTGACTTCCGCCGCGCCCTGCATCACAGAGCTTGACGTGAACCGGACACCCACGACCGCATCCGCGCCAAGCGTTTCGGCCTGTTTCACCATACGCGAAAGTGCGGTCTCCCTTGATTCCTCCATCATCTCTGTATATCCTTTAAGCTCTCCGCCGACAAGCGTCTTAAACCCCGCCATCATGTCTTTTCCGATATGTTTGCTTTGAATCATGGAGCCTCTGACAAGCCCGAGCGGCTCATAAGCTTTGCCGATATTCTCTATCGTTGTGATGATCATATGATCGCCTCCAAACCATTATTTTTAATTATACCATAATTTAAAAATATACAATAACATTTTCCTGACACCATGCTTTGAAATTTTCCGCTGTTTGTTGTATATTAATTATATGCGCAAAGGAGGTTTATATTATGAAAAAAACCGGCCTGGTGTTTTTGGCGGCTCTGATATTCACGGCTCTTTTTTTCGGCGGATGTATGTTGAAAATCGACAACGGAGAAGCTTCTTTTCAACTGGGAGATGAGAGCAGCGGCCTTGGCACCGTCCCCACCGAGTTGACCGTGGCCGACGGCAGTACTTTTTCGATAAATCTGGAAACGGACGCTGGATGCAGTTGGCGCGCATCTGTTGATGACGAAACGGTTGCCGTGCTGTTAAGCAACGAATATGCCGCAGAGGATACCGATAAGCCCGGTTCGGGCGGCGTTGCGACGCTTACTTTTTCAGCACTCAAAAAAGGCGAAACAGAAGTCGCGTTGGTGTGTACAGAGGACTCCGGTGGCAAAGACACGGATAAAACATTGACTCTGACAATTATTGTCGAATAATCCCGACTCTGCGCGAAAACCACAAGTTATCCACAAATAATGTGGATAGCCTGTGGTTTTTGGTGGATAGGCGGGTATCATTCTCAGATCAGGGAAGGCGCACCGCCTCACCCGCGGAAAGATAATATATATATTTCTCTTTGACCGGCAGGCATGTGATGCGCTCAAGCGCTTTGCCGTAAAGATCCAGCTGCACCTTGTATTTTTGGGCGACTTCTTTTATATCGGCACTGTCGACGTTATCTGTTTTGTAATCCACGATCACAAAATTTCCGTTTTCGATAAAGCACATATCGATAACTCCCTGCACAATAACACGCTCCTCAGAGTCCGCGAGCCCCGCCTCTTTTGCGCTGAGATTGAGGCAAAACGGCGCTTCGAAGAAACACCTGTCGGCTTTTCTCGCGCGTGCCGCAAGATCGCTATGCAAAAACACGGCAATACGCGCTGCGTCGACATGCTCCTCAAGTTGGCTGCCGATGACGCCCTCTTTCGCCATGCTTTGCACGCATTCTCTGACCCGGGCTTCGCTTTTTTCGCCGATGCCGATCTTTTGCAGCACCCTGTGCATCAGCGTACCCCTCTCCGCCGCCGAAATATCCATATACTCTGACGGCGGGAATTGCGGCCGCAGCGTTTCGGGCTCACCCATCTTTTTCAGCGCGGAAACGCTGACCTTGGACGGCACGCCAATATCCGCCGCATACGCGTATCCGGCAAAGATATCTTCGGGCGCGGTCGCTGCCGCCTGGTCAAACAGCGCGCGGAGCCGCTCTGCCCTGTCGGCCTTTTGCGCACACACCGGCTCACCCTGTACGATCTGCACGACATCGGCGATATCTTTGCCGTCCGCTGCGCACGCCATATTAAGCGCGGGCATGACGAGGTCGAAATACGTCACCGCGTCGTGCTGCCAGCCCGCATACGCTTCCTCCAGCCATTTTTCCTTTAATTCGGTGCCCGCGCCGAATATCACAAGCCGCTCTATCGCGCGCGTCATGCCCACGTACAACAGGCGCACCGTTTCGGATATGGTCTCTCTTTTCATGTTCCGCGATATCGCCTTTTTATGCAGCGTCGGCCGCTTCGTCCGCGTTTGTTCGTCGATGATATCAAGCCCAAGGCCAAGCGCCCGCCCGACGAGCACCGACCCCGCCGCATCGCTTTTGTTGATCGCCTTGTGCATGCCGGACAGCATCACAACAGGGAACTCGAGCCCTTTTGATTTATGGATCGTCGTCAGATACACCCCGTCCACTTCGCCCGGGCTTTGCATATCCCTTGCGGCGCCCATCTTGTCCGCGATATCCAGCGCGTCGCCAAGCGACTCGGCCTTCATCGCCGCGCCCAGAAAAGCGCTGATCGCGCCCGCGCTGCTCTTTGCACCGGGAGACGTGAGTGCATATTCTTCAAACGCAGCCTCCTGCCGAAGCCGCATCAAAAAGTCGGAGAGCTTGAGGCATTGCGAAAGCCGCCTGTAATACGCGATGGTGTCGAGAAAACTCTTTACCTTTTGACCAAGGCCGGAATTTTCTTCAAACGTGTGCACGGCATCATAGAAGCTTTTATCCTCCGCATTTGTTTGCCGCCGGCTGATGCGGATGTGCGCGAACTCCGGCTCGGTGAAACCGAAATACGGATACCTCATCACGCTCAGAAGCGCGATATCGCTGACCCTTCCGTCCACCAAAGACAGCAGGTTGCAAAACACGCCGACCTCGCCAAAGCGCATATCCGCACTCTCAAAACCGCTGATCACAGGTATGCCCGCGTCTGAAAGTATCTTGAGTATATGCTTCCCCGAAACGCTGACCTCGGGGCGCAATACCGCGATATCCCTGTAATGATACCCGTTTCCCACAAGCCTTTTGATATACCCCGCGATCTCGATGCCTTCCGCTTCAAGCTTGTCCCCATCGTCGCGTCCGGCCAGCACCACCTCGACGCACCCCTGGCCGTCTCTGCCCGCTTCAAGCCGCTGTCCGCCGGTATAATCGACGCCGCCGGCCTGCTCTTTCATCATAAAACACATCACGCCGTTGATAAAATCAATGATACCGGGCGCGCTCCGGTAGTTCGTATTCATCTCGATCAGCCCTGTTTCGCGGAGCGCACCGCACCGCGCTTTGAGCAGATCCGGGTTCGACTCTCTGAACATGTAGATGCACTGCTTGACATCGCCCACCAGAAAATCGTTGCCGTCGCGCCGTATCTGATTGATGATCGCGTTCTGGGCATCGTTGATATCCTGATACTCGTCGACAAAAACATGCGTGTACTTATCCCTGTAACGCTGCGCGATATCCGGCACTGACAGCGCTTTGAGCGCAAAGTGGATCTGATCGTCGTGGTCAAGCACGTTTTTTCTGCGCTTGGCCGCCGCGTATGCTTTGATAAACGCCCGCGTCAGATCGATAAATATCTTGCCGTCTTCTGCCGTGCTTTTCATCTCTTCCGATACCCTGGCCAAAAAACCGCCCGCATATTCACAAAGCCCGTCAAAGCATTTGGCCGCCCTGTTTTCATGCGTCGCGCTCTCTCTGTTTGGCGCGCCTTTGACTCTGGGCAGAAAGATATGCCCGATGCCGGGCAGCGCCGCGTCGTCGGTGGTGATATTCTGCGCGGCGCGCAACAGCTTGATGCGCTCGGCCTCGCTGCCGTCCGCCTCGGCATCAAAACCCCTTATCCGCCATATGTCCGACCGCGCCATAAGATGTATGGACGCGCTGTTTGCCGCATCGATTACCATTTGGTGATATTCATTAAAAAGCACGGCAGCAAACTCTTTCGAGTCAAAATTCTTTTCTGCGGCATCAAGCCACGCCCCGGGGTCCCTTTGACTGATGACGCGGCTGTATATCGCGTCCACAACAGCTTTTATACCCTCCGTGTCGCCTCTTGCCGCAAACTTTAAGAAAAACCTGTGCATCCGCTTGTCCTGCATCGCGGCCTCGATCGTCTGATCCAGCGCGCTTTGGCGTATCAGCCTCACCCGCGCCTCGTCCGCCACGGTAAATGTCGGCGATACGCCCGCGTGGTCAAAGTTGTCCCTGATAACACGCCCGCAAAAAGCGTGTATCGTGGATATGTCGGCATGCGCGCATTTCTCCGCCTGCGCGGCAAGCCGCGGGTCGCTGCCGGCGTCCTGCAGCCGCAGATAGATACGCTCTTTCATCTCGCCCGCCGCAAGATTCGTGAACGTGACGACCAGCATGCGCTCGATATCGCCGCCCTCTTCGATCAGGCGGAGAACCCTTTCGGCCAGCACGCTCGTTTTTCCACTTCCCGCCGCGGCCGATATCACAACGCTTTTGTTTCTCGCCGAGATGGCTTTTTGTTGATGTCCGTTCCATATCTTATCGCTCATCGCAGCCCTCCAAAAACGTTTTGTCAAACGGCTCAAGCGGCCTGTCACAGTTTCCGTCATAGCCGGTATTTTTCATACATACGCTGGCATAGTCGCAATATGTGCATGCGTCGCCGCTTGTCATGCCCGTCGCGGGGCTGATGGCGGTGTTGCCGCGATAGATATCCTCCGCCGCGGCTTTGATGATACCGTTTGTCGAGGCCAAAAGCGCGTCCATCTCCTGCGGCGAAAAATACCTGTTCTGGCCGCGGCTGCTGAGCGCGCCCGACTGGTTGAGCGACTGGTCGATGGCGGCAAAACTGCCGTCCTGAAGCACGGCACTGAACGCTGAAAGCACGTCGGCATCCTGAAGCGATATGCCGGCCATCCGCGCCGCACGCGCCACCTCGTCGCCGTCTTCTTTATAAGCGTCGCCGATGCGCATGTAATACCCGCCCGCGGGCTGCATATCGTTATTGCCCATCAGCCTTTTCGCGGCTTCGATGTATACGGGAAGCTGAAGCGCCACGCCGCCCGCAAAATCCCTGATCGAAAATCCGGTCGCGGACGATTTGTAATCGACCACCCTGAAATAGCGGCCCGCTATGTCGATACGGTCGATCTTGCCCGTGATCACGACATCCCCGAACACGGTGCCGACTGCATAGTCTGAGAATACCTGCTCGCTTGAATATATCGACGCGTTGCTCCCCAAAAAATGCGCCCTGATGCGCCCGGCGGTATTGATCAGCTCTTGTGTGATCAGCGCATACTGCATCAAAAAGCGCTCGTCAGTTAAAAGCTTTGCATCGTCATGCATCTCGGCAGCCTGCTGTGCCGCCGTTTTCATGCGCTGACGCACGTCGTCCGCTGTCAATGCCTTGATATCGGTGCGGTCGCCGATCAGCGTTTTTGTGAAGATATCGAGCGCGAGGTGCATGTATGTGCCGATGTCCGCCTTGTCGCTTACATAGTCGCGCGCGCGCTCCGCCTTGATGCCATGGTCAATAAAATGCCGAAACGGGCATTTGTAATAATTTTCGATGCGCGTTGCACTGCACCGTATACCGCCGTAAAGCGCCAGGGCCGTCTCCTGCCCGACCGGCAAGGCCGCGTTTGTGCGCAGCAGCAGGCGGGCGGCTTTCTCTCTCCATTCCGGCTGAGCCAAAAACCGCGAGAGTATCCGCAGCGTCGTTTCTGCGGGCTGTTTGCCGCGCAGAATTTCAGAGATTTCAGCCAATACGGCTGCCCGCATGCCTTTGAGCGACGTTTTCTCTTGCGTCTGTTTTTGTTTCTCTAATAAGGGAAACAGGCGCTTTATTCTGTCTATCAGTATCGACGGCTGGCTGCCCGAGGTGTGGTAACTTAAATACAGCCTTTGCTTTGGCTTGACAAGCGCGGAATAAATCTTCAGCTTTTCCGCCGCGAGGTCATATACGCCGATGTCAAAACCCGCATCACAGAGCGTATCGCGCTCGGCTGCCGAGAGAAGCCCCGGGCCGTCGTCTTTAGCCGGCCATACACCGTCATGAACGCCGATCGCGAATAGTACATCGATATCGGGCAGCCGCGCAACGGAGATGTCAAACACACCGATTTCGTCCGTCGTCGGCGGTATCACCGCGATCTTTGTCGCGGCAAAACCCGTTTTGACCAGGTCACAAAGCGTCTGCGGCGCGATCGGCGTATCGCCGAAAACGCGCCCGATGCCGTCCAAAACCTCCGCGCTTTTCTCGTACACCTGAGAAAAATACGCGTGTTCGCCAAGCGTTTCCTGGCAATCGATGCTGTCGCAGAACACCTCGAGTTTCTCACGTACACCGCACGTCTTTAAAAACTGCCTGACGGCGGCTATCTGCTTTTCCCCGCTCTTCTCTTTGATGCCGTTTGAAAGATCAAAAAGCGGGCTCATCGCCTCATTGCGCAGCGATTCCATCCCGTCGTCCCAGAAACGGTTCATATAATGCCACCCGCGGTAGGCATATCTGTCGGTAAAGCGTCTCAGCGCCATTTTTTGCGCGGGCGTCAGCGGCGCGTAGCCGCTGTAGACATATCCCGTGACGGCCGTCATGTCACCCGCCGCGGCGCAGAGCGCATTATATAGAAAGTTAAAAAACGTGTTATCAGCGAGTGAGCGCCTCTCATCGATAAAATACGGTATGCCGCAAAGCGCAAACTTTGTCTTGATCGCGGCGAGATACGCGTCGATGCCGCCGCCCACAACCGCCATATCCCGAAACCGCCGGCCCTGTTTTATTTCCGCCAGTATGTTCGTGGCGAGTATGTCGACCTCGCGCAGCATGTCATCCGCTTCAAACAGCTGTACGTTCTGCACCTTCCCCTCATACGGCTGATACGGATATCTGTAAAGATTGGCTTCAAGG
Source organism: Eubacteriales bacterium (assembly GCA_028711205.1). Taxonomy (GTDB): domain Bacteria; phylum Bacillota; class Clostridia; order Christensenellales; family SZUA-584; genus JAQTSP01. Next base: position 15,853 of record JAQTSP010000011.1, read on the forward strand.
AACTCAAGCTCCCTGCAGGCATACCGCGTTGGTATGTCAGAACTTGTTATCTCATCGACCTTGTTTGTGCTCTTTTTCGCGGCGGCAATAAACCGTTTGATATCCCGTTCCTCGGACGCGAACAATTCCTTATCGCTGCCGCCGCCCTCATGCCGAAACGCCGCGAGCGTCTCTACCCCAAGCGCCATCACTTTTTCAAGCAGCCGCATCACGGCCGGAGAATAACTGTCGAGCCCGTCGATCATCACATGCGCATCGCGTAAAAAAGCGGCCTCGTCCGCGCGCGCCGCCGCCAGCGCGTACATGTCCGAGGTGTCGATCCTTCCTTTGCATATGCCGATATACCGTTCATATAAATCCGCCGTATCAAAAAGCTTACGTGACAGCGCGGCGTCGTTCAATTTCGCGGCAGCGTCCCGAAGGCTCCCCGGCGTCTGGTTATAGCTTTTTAACCGTGATATCAGGTCCGCGGCACAGGCGTCCATATCGGGCAGCTTTTCCGCGCCGCCAAAACGCCCGCTCTGTGAGAGCAGCGCCCGCGCGCACGCCATTGTTTTTGCCGCGTTCGTCATAAACGCGCATTCGCCGGTATCCTCGAGTATCTTGCAGGCAAGCCGCTGAATGCTCATGACCTGCAGCCCGAATATGCCGTCCACCTGACAGCTTTTCATGATGCTCTTCTCTGTCTCAAACGTCAGCTGACCGGGGACAAGCACAATGATTTTTGAGAAAGGGTCTTTGATCAAAGACTTGATATGCGCCGTCATATAGCGGCTTTTTCCGCTTCCCGAACGCCCTTTTATCACCGTCACGCTCATAGGCCAGGCCTCCATCTGTCGTATATATTATCACTATACCATAAAACAACGCCAAAAAATCGTACAGATGCCTTTTTTTGTATTAAAAAAGCCGCCCTCAACAGCGGCTGTGTTCATCAAGATTTGGACTATCCTCTCACAAGATAGTTGAGAAGGAGGTTCAAATCTTCTGGCTCTGAAACCAGCAGTTCAAGCTCGTCAATCTTTGCTTCGGAAAACATCTGAGTAAGCATAATATACTGACACAGTGTTGACTTAAGATTCAGCCTGTCGCCTTCTGAAGTCACCAGTTCGACTTTGCCTTTGCAGTCTTTGAGTACTTCAAAAAACTTTGCGGGTTCATTGATGTTTTTGATCTTCATACTTTTTTCCCTCCTTTTTTATTTTATCAGCGAAAACCAATTCACCACGTTGAATATAGCATACGGGTACCGGTCATGTCAACAAGATGCCCTTCTATTTTTACACACTTTACCAAAGCTTTACAATCAGGAATCGCTGCATTTCACACCCAGAATATCCGCCAGCTTTTTGTTCTTCGCAGAAAGATCCTTGCTCTGAAGCGTATAATCTTCGCCGCTTTTTGAGAGCGCGCATGCATAAAGCACCCGCGATAACCCTTCCGCTAAGTTGTTTTTATCTCCCGCCGCATGTTGAAGCGCCGCCTTTGCTTTTTCAAGATTTTCTTGCCGCCCTGTCAAAAGCAGCGCGATCGCACATGTGTTGACGGCATAGCCCGCGCGCGTGTTCATAAGCAGTTTTGCCGCTTCACCGTATTTTCCCGATATCATGAGTACCCACGCAATCTTCTCGCTGATATGCCATGTGTTCCTTTTTCTGTCTTTGCTCATATCCGACACTTTTTTCGCGCTCTTCAAAAACCCTGCCGCGGTATTTGCATATTCCCCGACACAGCTGCCGCCCTCGGCAAGCGCGATAAACGCCATCGCGCTGTAGGCACATCCAAGCCGGTACAGCTTTTCTGACGGAGACCTTGCCCATTGCTTCTGCGCGGCCGCGAGAACACTGTAATCAAGCTTGCAGAGCGGCATATCCGTTTCGGTATAAAAACATTTTTCAAGGTTCTCGCGCGCGCTCTCGATATTCAGCTTGTCGATCGGCTCAATGGCCTCATTATTTTCTTTGTTCGCAATCTTTTTGCAAAAATACTCGTGCATCGGCAAATTCGCATCGGCGAGATAATACCCGCCAAGCACGAACAGCGCCTTTGCGTATTCGCGACGGTTTACCTCTTTGGCCTGTTCGTCCGTCAGCGCCTCATAGATGGCGATCGCGCTGGCAAGATGCTCCTCGCCCACTTCCCGTATATCGCGCAGCAGCCCCGCCTCGCCCTGGCCGAAAGACTTTTTTCCGTACAGCAGATACGGCGCCTGTTTCTCGATGATCAGCTTGCCTTTCCTGTAATGGTTCTTAACGCTCTGGGGGTATATCTCGAGAGCGCGGCTCAGCCATTCGTTCGCTTTTTCGATCTCTTCCTCAAGGTTTTGATCGCGCCGTTCGCCCGGCCGCATCAGCTCGTGCACGTTGGAATAATACCGGTACGCAAGCGCCGTCGCGCACCGTGCGCTGTCCTGCTCAAGCGCGGCGCCCCTTTCAAGGAATGCGATGCAATATTCTCGGTACCGCCCGGCCACGCCAAGCTTTTTTGTTTCGCCCGCCTTAACGAGCAGCGTGGTCGCGAGCTTGCTGCACGCGCGCCCAAGCCGATAGAGCATTCCCGGATCGTTCCAAACGCTTGCGTTGTCTTTTAAGTCTTTCAGCGGCGCAAAAAGCATGCATATACTCTTATAATCTCCCTTTTCCATCAGGGCATCCATCTTTTCGATCTGCCGCGCTTTGTTACACAGCGCTTTGGCCTCTTTTTGCGGTACAATGCATACGATGGGCGGCATATTGTCTTCATTCAGCCAGCCATACTGCTTTGAAATATTATGAATACCGTCGCTTAAGTATCCGCTCGCGATACCGCGTTTTTTAATGCCTTCAAACCGGAACGAAATTTCATCACCGCCGGTGACATATGATTTTATGGCAAGCGAACGAATCGGCTCACGTATGTTGTCCCTGCCCGCAAAATAGGCGACACCTTCTTTTATCTCTTTGAACCTGTCGTCATAATCCGGAAACGCACGTATAAAATGCTCTAAATATTTGCCTTTTAAGCGAAATTCCTGTTTGAGGTCCTTTTGCCTGAACAGTGTAAAGAATATGATCATAATTTACTCCTTTGTAGAAAAATGGGAGTATTTGTCACACCGATTATAACATTATTTTCTTGATATGGCAATGCTCTCTAACTTCAAATTACAGTCATATTTCTCCATATTTTTTTCTGCTTTTCTTTGTATTATATTCCAATGTGGTATATAATCTATTCTAAGAATCAGGAGGAAAAAGCAGATATGAAATATTCTGTTGTCATACCGGCGTACAACGAGCAGGAAGTGCTTCATCTCTCATATTCACGGTTAAAAAAGGCCATGGAGGGCCTCGGGGATTACGAGCTGATATTCGTTAACGACGGCTCGCGCGACGACACGCTGAAGGTCTTAAAAGAAATCGCCGCCGAAGACAAAACCGTAAAAGTCATCAGCTTTTCAAGAAACTTCGGCCATCAGGAGGCGGTCTCCGCCGGCATGGCAAAAGCCCAGGGCGGCGCCGTGGTCATCATCGACTGCGACCTGCAGGATCCGCCCGAGGTGATACCCGGGATGGTGGAAAAATGGAAAAACGGCGCTGACATCGTCTACGGCCAGCGCATCAAGCGAAAAGGCGAGACGGTATTCAAGAAGCTGACCGCATGGGCCTACTACCGCGTATTAAAAATGCTTGGCGGCCAGTACATACCGGCCAACACGGGCGATTTCCGGCTGATCGACAAAAAGGTCTGCGAGACGCTCGTTGCAATGCCCGAGAAAAACAGGTTTCTTCGGGGCATGGCGGCATGGTCGGGGTTCAAAGCGGAGCCTTTGGAATACGTCCGGGACGAACGCGCGGCCGGCCAGACCAAATATTCGATGAAAAAGATGATGAAACTTGCGGGCGACGGCATCACGTCGTTTTCGAACAGGCCGCTTAAAGCGCCGCTGTATTTCGGCATGGCCCTGTTAATGCTCTCGCTTGCGTACCTCGTACTGTCAGTCATTTTTGTGTGCGTTGCGGTCTGGACGTATCAGCACATACTTTTTGCAGCGGTATTTTGCCTTATTTCAGTTATACTCATATCTCTGGGCATTTTCGGGCTCTATTTGGGAAGAATATACGACGAAGCCAAAGCAAGGCCGATATACATTATCGATGAAGAAATTAACATGGAGGGCATATGATAGATCCCAGATTGAAAAAACTGTGCCAATCGCTTGTCAGCTATTCGATGAACGTGCAAGAAGGGGAGCGCGTGCTGATCGAGAACTATGACTGCCCCGACGTGCTGTCGATTCAGCTCGTGGAAGAGGTGTATGCCGCGGGCGGCTTGCCTTTTTGCATCACGCGCAGCCAGCGTGTGCAGCGCGCGCTTTTAAAGAACGCGACACAGTCCCAGATCGAAGATATGACCAGGTACGACTCTTTGCGCATGCAGGAAATGGACGCATACGTTGCGTTCCGCGGCGTGGACAACACCGCCGAGCTTTCCGGCATCGACGGGAAAAAGCTCTCGATGTACCGCTCGATCTACTCAAAGCAGGTGCATCATGACCTGCGCGTCAAGAAGACAAAATGGGTGGTGCTGCGCTACCCCAATGCGTCGATGGCGCAGCTTGCGGGCATCAGCACCGAGAAATTCGAGGAATTCTACTTCGATGTGTGCAACCTCGACTACTCGAAGATGGACAGGGCAATGGACATCATGCAGGAAAGGATGAAGAGTGTCGACCGTGTGCGCATCAAAGGCCCGGGCACCGACCTCGTATTTTCCATCAAGGGCATACCGGCAAAGAAATGCGCCGGCCATATGAACATACCGGACGGCGAAATTTATACCGCGCCCGTACGGAACAGCGCAAACGGCTGCATCACGTATAACACGCCGTCGTTCTCAGAGGGCTTCAAGTTTGACAGTATCTATTTTGAGTTTAAAGACGGCAGAATCGTGGACGCCAAGGCCAACAACACCGAAAAGCTCAACAGGATACTCGACGCCGACGACGGCGCCAGGTACCTGGGCGAGTT
>JAQTSP010000181.1 GCA_028711205.1 Eubacteriales bacterium
AGCCTCGGCGATCTCCGAACGTCCGGCCCCTATCAGCCCGTACAACCCTACGACTTCACCTTTTCTCACGGTAAAGGAAACATCTCTGAATTTATTACGTTTGGACAGCCCTTCCACCTTGAGTACAGCGTCACCCATATTTACTTCAGTTTTATTGAAGTAGTTTGTAATCTTCCGGCCTATCATATACTCAACGATCTCTTCGCGCGTTACATCTTCGTTATTGATCGTTATAATCTTGCAGCCATCCCTTAGAACCGTAATCCGGTCGGAGATTTCCTTAACTTCCTCCAGCTTATGTGATACGAACAGCACAGAGACACCCTGTTCCTTTAACATCCGAATCACTTTAAAGAGCACTTTCTTTTCGTTTTCCGTAAGCGAAGAGGTCGGTTCGTCCATGATGATAATCCTGGAGTTCCTGGACACAGCCCTTCCGATCTCAACCATTTGCTGCTGCGCGATCGACAAATCTTTGCATAGCGTTTTAGGTAAGACCTTAAGCTCCAGCAAATCCAGCACTTTTTTCGCTTCATTGTAAAGCATCGACAAATTGATAAGGCCTGCGCTGTTCATGGGGAGATTACCAAGAAAAATATTTTTCGCGACGTTCAGCAGGGGAAAGACCGTCAGTTCCTGATAGATGCAGCTAACTCCTAACTTTATCGCGTATTGCGGCGAAGTAAATTCCGTCTCTTTTCCAAACAGCATGATCTGCCCGGCATCCTTTTGATTCGCTCCGCATAATATTTTCATCAGCGTCGATTTGCCTGCGCCGTTTTCCCCTACGATTGCATGCACTTCGCCTTCGGTGATATCGAGGTTGATATCCGTTAGTGCCTTAACTCCCGGAAAGCTTTTACTGATATTTTTAATTTCCAGAATGGGTTTGGATTCGGTAGCCAATACATTAACCTCCTAACTAATTGATGAATAAAAACTTTAGATTCCCCATTGAAATTGATTGAGTACTTCGCAGCCGTTTTGATTGATCAGTATCATCTTTTCACATCTTATCCCGGTATCTCCGCCAGCGCCTTCATACAACCCCAGTTCCAGACAAAACACCATGTTTTCTTCAACTGCGGAGGTATCGAAAGGTACAAAACGCGGCAATTCATTGACGCTCGTGCCGATCTGATGCCCGCAATAATGCGGGATTTTGAAGCCGTTTTTCCCATAGCTATCGATGATGGCTGCTACGACATCGTTGCATTTTACTCCGGGACGTAACATATCGCAGACCACGTTAAATGTATCGATGACCGTATTGAAATATTTAAGCTGCTTCTGATTGGGCTGCCCAAATACCGCGACATTGCTGCAATCCCCCCAATAACCCTTATACCTGGGACTGATATCCAGTAAAGCCATGTCCCCCGGCAAAATCTCTCTTGAAACAGGACCTCCCGGCCATTTTATCTCGCATATTCTGCTACCCGAAACCAATTCTCCGCTGAATGGGATTAACATGCCCGCTTCAAATATCATCGCGCCCGTTAACGCCTGATATAACTCAAACTCCGAGAGTTGTGACGCATTGGACATCATAGCGTTGAATACGTTCTGCCCTGCGTCCAGTATCTTTGCGTTTTTTCTCAATACCGCGATTTCTCTGTCCGTTTTAATTCTTCGGGCATTTTCAAGCGCGTCGGTAATATTACAAAAATGTGAGTTTGCGGCATATCCGGCAATCACATCACATATTAAAAACGGACAGGATTGGTATTCGATTCCAATATTTATTTTTTGATAGCTTTGCAGTCCGATATCTTTCAAAGCGACCTTGAGCATCTCTTTAAACTCTTTAACGACTTCTACCTGTTTAAGGTTGCCGAAGATTGTAAAATACTTTCTCGATAGTATCATGCATTCCTGTTCCATCTGAGCCTTAAAATCTTCGATCGCCAGAACCAAAGCACTTTCTTTTTGAACATCCAACATGATTATGGCCAGAGGCATTCCTTTTCCCAGACAATCAACGGTTCCAAAATGGGACGATACCCCAACCCCGCTGACATATGTCACATTTTCGACCGAAGTTAATACTGCAACATCCACTCCGGCCTTTCTCAATTCAAAACACGTCTTCTGAATTTCATTCACGTCTATCACCGCGTTTCTTTATGTTTGATAATATGTTAGTCATCGTATGGTTTATCGTTTTCCTTTTGTTTTATGAAAAATCACTAATCTATGCTATTTTGATAAATTATTTCGGCTGTTAATTATATATTTGGATTAAAATAACTCATTTTAATAATTATTTCTATATTAAATTATTAATTTGATACGTATTATGGGTTTATCGTTTTCCCTTGCTTTTATTATTACGTATACACAAAAAATATTCAACAACCAAATAAACTCATAAACTCATATTATCCTGATTCATATGAATTTAGATTATCACATTTGCGATTTTCGTAAGATATCTCTTAATTTCTATTAGGGACGTTGATCTTTATAATCAAGATATATTTCTATCTTCATTGTTATATATATAACGCGAAACTGACAAAGAGAGCGAATAAACGCGTATACGCTGATATTTGAAATAATTCATACAAGCCCCCGTTTGAACATACATATGAACAAAGTATGTTTAAAGGGGGTTGTTTTCGTGAAGGATTACATTGAGGACAGGGTGAAACGTATCGCAGCATATGTGCTTGAGAGCGGCGCCACGGTCAGGCAGGCGGCAAAAGTATATGGCACAAGCAAAAGCACGGTGCATAAAGATTTAACAGAGCGGCTTTGCTCGGTCTCGCCGTCCACCGCAAAAAAGGTCGCGAAGATACTGCAAAAGAACAAGGCGGAGAGGCATATCAGAGGCGGGAACGCCACGCGGATGAAATATAAAAACAGATGAACACGCGCGCATTATAAGAAGTTTTATGACATTTTGTATTATCGTGCCATACGGTAATAAAATAACGCATGTTCGTTTGATATTGTCAGCCATGTGATGTATAATACTGGCGATAATCAATACCTAAGGAATCGGAGTTTTACGAATGAAAAAAACGGAAATCTGTTTTGGCGTTGGCGGAGGATTGGCAGGACTTATCGTCGCTTTGCTGTCACTTTTTTTGCTGCTGCCTTATTCGACAGAAACGATCATCATCCCGCCCGAGACGATAAAGATTGACGCTGTCGTTTGCCTGGCTGCGAACGTGGTGGGCATAACCGGGGCGCTTCTGGTACAAAAAAACAACTTGCTTGGGTCAGCCGTGATGAGCGTCGCTTTGGTTGTCGTCTTGTTTTTTGGTTTCCCGTGGCAGTCGATATCCGCTGTATTGTACATTATCAGCGTTGTGATGGCCCTGGCGCCGGACAAGCTGAACACATAAGATATAATAAAGGAGGTATCATCAGTGAATAAAGCGGGATATATTTTCAGTATTATCGGAGGCGTGCTTGCGATTCTGTTTTCCGTGATGCTGATCGTGACCGGCCCCATATTATTCGCGGAAGACGATATAGACGAATTTGTTTCCGAGAACGCAGATAACCTGGGAGCCATGTGGACGTACCTTGGCGATTATAACGGCGTTGACGCCTTTCTTGAAAATGATTTTAGCGATTACATGAGCGGCTACATAGAAGTATTGCAAAATGTCGACGCTGATGAGCTCAAAGACATCGGCGAAAAGTATGACGTCAAAGCGTTTGACGATCTGGCCGATATTTATGCGGATGCCGAGGCTTATCTGCCCATGCTGAAGATCGGCGTGATCGCGTGTCTCATTGCGTCGGTCATCGCTCTTATTGGTGCCGAGATCGCAAGAAATTACCGCATCGCCGGCGGCGCGATGGTGCTCTCCGGCGCGGCGCTGACGCTTATTTTCAGCCTCGTTGCCGCATCGATCGTACCGATGGCGCTGGCGTCGCTGCTGCTGATCGTGGGCGGTATATTCCAGATAATAAAGCCCAAGGCCGCAAAGGCAATAGAGAACAAGGAGGTGGCGTCATGAGAAAGCTGGCATTTGTTTTTGGTTATGCGGGCGGTGTGCTGGCTCTTATTTTCTCGTTTATCATGATACTGACCGTGCCTGTCAATATTCTGGCAGATCTGTCTGCCGATATACAGGACGATTTTAGCAATGAAAACGTGATCGCCTTGAACGAGATGGGCCTTTTAATGGAGAAAGAAGGCGTCACAGATTACAGCGAAGACAGCATGGCCGCGTTTGCGGAAGAGGCCGCACAAAAAAGCGTGATACTGAACGACACGGAGATCTATGAGGACACGATGGCGTTCATGTATAAATACGGCGTGCATTTTGCCGTATCGATGGCGATCGTCGGCATCTCGATCGTATTCGCGCTTGTGGCCTTTATCGGCGCGCTGATCTGCCGCAAAGCGCCAACGGGCGGCGGCATCATGATGCTTTTGTCCGCGCTTGTCACGCTGCTTGCGGCGATATACACCGGCACGCTGATACCGATGGTTGCCGCCTCGTTTTTGCTGACTTTGGCCGGCGTCATCGTTTTTATACCAAAACCGGTCAAAAAGCAGGCGCTGCCATATGCGCAGCCGTATTATCGTGACTATCAGCCGCAGCAGCCATACGCGCCGCAGCCGCAGTACACACAGCCGCAGTATACACAGCCGCCAGAGTACACACAGCCGCCAGAGTACACACAGCCGCCGGCCGCACCAAAACCGGCCGATACACAGATCGGCGACGTGCCGACGGGTGACGTGCCTTTCCCGGATGAAGAGTCGCAGGTTTTTGCCGAGCCTGCTGACGGTGACGATATAAAAGAATAATCCTGTACGAAATTAGGCTCCTTAACCGGAGTGTTCACATAATTTTTACAGTAATTTTCGGCAATATCGG
>JAQTSP010000182.1 GCA_028711205.1 Eubacteriales bacterium
AGAGACGCCGGCCGATCTCAATATCCTGAAGGCGTATACCGAAGAGAGGGCGTATTACGAAGCGCTCAAGAAGGCGCCGGAGGATGCAGAAATCATCGGGCACAGGACGTATTTCAAGGTGCAGGATGACACGCTGTCGGCGACGGTCTATCTGCAGACACAGGAAGACATAGGAAAAGTCGTTTATTTGGAGGAGTAATATTTGGAAATAAAAAACGTTGAACTCGGTATCGAAGTCGACAACATGGATCAGTTGATAGAGCTGTTCGGCGCTTTTGACGAAAACGCCAAAGCCATCGAGAAAGAAACGGGCGCCAGTATCGTATCGCGCAACACGCATATCGCGATATTTGGGCGTCAGGAAGACGCGGAGCTCGCAAAGGTGGTCGTGGACAAGCTTTTAGGGCGCATCAGGCGCCACGATAAGATCGACATTTCCAAGATACGCTACGCGGTGGAGCTCGCAAGAGAAGGCAACGCGGAGGCGATAGAGGAGATCATGGCCGACGTGATCGCGATCACCAACAAGGGCCGGCAGGTCAAAAGCCGGACGCTCGGCCAAAAACGCTATGTCAAGGCGATTCGTGAAAACACGCTGGTGTTTGCGATCGGACCCGCGGGAACAGGCAAGACGTATCTCGCGATGGCGATGGCAGTCGTCGCGCTTAAGAATAAAGAGGTGGAACGTATCATACTGACGCGCCCCGCGGTGGAGGCGGGCGAAAGCCTGGGGTTTTTGCCGGGCGATCTTCAGACCAAGGTCGATCCGTATCTCCGGCCGCTGTATGATGCGCTGTATGAGTTCCTTGGCGGCGAATTGTTTGCGCGGCTTTCAGAGCGCGGTGTGATCGAGGTGGCGCCTTTGGCGTACATGCGCGGGCGCACGCTCTCTGATGCGTTCATCGTGCTTGACGAGGCGCAGAACTGTACCGAAGAGCAGATGAAGATGTTTCTGACGCGCTTTGGGGAGAATTCCAAGGTTGTTGTCACGGGCGATATCACACAGATCGATCTGCCCAAGGAAAAAAGAAGCGGTCTCAAACATTGTATCGCTATTTTAGAGGGTGTGGAGAACATCAGCATTCAATATTTAACACACAAGGACGTCGTCAGGCACGAGCTTGTCCAGAGTATCATCAAGGCTTATGAGAGACATGAAAATGCGAACGGGAGGTAAGGTATGAGAAAGGGCGAGTTAAGAAAAAGAACGGTATCGAACAGGCAGAAGATCGTGGCAGCCCTGATCGGCATTGCCGCAATGCTTGTTGTGTTCGGGTTTGTCGCGCTGTCGATCACGCCCGTCAAATATGACGTTAAGGTCGGCATGGCGGCGCCGGCAACGATCACGGCGACAAGAGAAGTGACTGACGAAGTGTCGACACAGCAAGCGATAGAAGAAGCCATGGAGGCTGTCGCCGATGTTCCTATGATAGACGATGACGTCACGGAAAGCGTGGAACAGAGCATTGCCGGTTTTTTTGACAGCGCGATCGGCCTCATGGATGATTTGAAGGATATCTATATCGCCGCGCAGACAGAGGCCTCGGGTGTTGACATAACCAAACCGGTACTGTCTGAGAGCTACGAGCCCTCGGAGATCGTCTGGGAGGATGTGCTCTCGGAAGAACAGTTGAATGATATCAAAACGGCACTGGGTGACGTGAACATGTCCGATTCGGTCGTGTATACGTTCGCGGCGCAGGGCGAAGCGGACATCATGAATATCAAGGAGGACATAAGGGATATCGTATCTGCCTCGCTTAAAAACGGCATTATGCAGGACTATCTGCAGACCGAAAAAGGCAACATCGAACGTCAGATTGAAGTGCTGTATCCGGATGGGGATCTGGCCGCGTTTGCCTGCCTGCCCGTCGATCAGTACCTGGCGGCCAACATGCTTTATGACGCGGCGGCGACACAAGAGGCGAGGACAGAAGCCGCGGCAGCGGTCGACCCGATCATATACATGCAGTACCAGACGGTTGTCGTTGAGGGCGAAACGGTCACCGAAGCGCAGATGGCGGTGTTGCAGGAGCTGGGGCTTGTTGACGGCGGGGAGACGGATTACCTGCTGTATGTCGGCATGTTTTTGTTCATCGCGCTGCTGTTTTGTGTTTATGCCGTTTATCTTTTTCAGTTTGAAAGCGAGATACTTGCCGAGACGCGCAAGCTTTTCATACTCGCGACAATATGCGTTGTCATCGTGGCCATCGCTGTGCCGCTCTCGAGGCTGGATACGCGCATCATACCCGTGTTCTTCGGCACGATGCTGGCGTGCGTGCTCGTGTCGCAGAGAAGCGCGCTGGCGCTGGGCGTGTTTCTGGCGTTTATTGTGGGCGCGGTCTGCTCGTGGGATACCGGACTGCTGAGCGACACGATGCTCAGAACGCTGATGATGACGATCATTGGCGGGTCGGTATCGGTATTCGCGCTGTATCGCCCTGCACACCGTGCGTCGCTGATTTACGCGGGACTTCTTGCAGGCGGCGTCAACGTGGTAATGGTCGTGTTGATGAGCCTGATCGCGGCGTCAGCGATGGATGAGTTGCTGATCGACAGCGCGTACGCGCTTGGAAGCGGTTTGCTTGCGGGCGTTCTCGCGATCGGCACGCTGCCGATATGGGAAGCGATATTCCGCGTGTCGACGCCGGCAAAACTGCTTGAGCTCTCGAACCCGAACCATCCGCTGTTAAAACGGCTGACGATCGAGGCACCGGGCACATATCACCACAGCATACTGACGGCCAACCTGGCCGAGGCGGGTGCCGACGCAGTGGGCGCGAACGCGCTGCTTTGCCGTGTGGGCGCGTATTACCATGACGTGGGCAAGCTCAAAAACCCGCAGTATTTTAAAGAAAATCAGAAGGACGAAAATCTGCACGACATAATCGACCCGAGGGAGAGCGCGAAGATCATTACCTCTCATTTAACGGACGGGCTTGAGCTTGCGCAAAAACATAAGCTGCCGCGCGACGTGCAGAAGATCATGGCGCAGCATCACGGGGATACCGTTGTCCCGTACTTTTTCCACAAGGCGCAGGAAGCGGGCATGGATCCCGTCGCGGCGGATTTTCAGTATCAGGGAACAAAGCCGACCACAAAAGAATCGGCTGTTGTGATGCTGGCGGATTGTGTGGAAGCGGCGGTCAGAAGCATAGACGATCCGGACAAGGAGCAGGTGAGAGAGATGATCAACAAGCTGATACGGGACAAATATAACGACGGACAGCTTGACGACTGCCCGCTCGGGCGGCGCGACCTCAATACGCTTGCAAAGGCGTTCCTTAGCGCATTTGACGGCGCTTTTCACGAGCGCGTTAAATATCCGGGGCAGCAATAGCATGAAATTGTATATCACGGAGCAGGGTGCGGCGCTTGACAAAAAGGCGCGCAGAGCGGTCAAAAAAACAGGCATCGCCGCGGCAAGGCATGAGGGCAAAACAGGCCGGCTGAGTGCAAGCCTTCTTGTGACCGATGATGATAATATCCGGCATCTCAACAAACAATATAGAGGCATCGACAAAGCAACCGACGTGCTGTCGTTTCCGTCGGACGAGCCGTCGTTTCTGGGCGACATCGCGATCTCTTTGACGCGCGCAAAAGCGCAGGCCAATGAGTACGGCCATTCCTTAGAGCGCGAAATGGCGTTTCTCGTCGCACACGCAATGCTGCATCTTATGGGATACGACCATGCGGACGAAAATGAGGAGATGATCATGCGCGAAAAACAACGTGAGATATTGAAAAAAACGGGGTTTCATCTGATATGAAGTACGAAAAGCTTCTGAAAGAAGCGAAGAAAGCCAAGGAAAACGCCTATGCGCCGTATTCGGGGTTTCGTGTGGGCGCGGCGTTGCTGGGCAAGAGCGGCCGCGTGTATACCGGCGCAAACGTCGAGAACGCGGCGTACAGCGTGACGTGCTGTGCAGAGCGTGTGGCACTCTTTAAAGCGGTCAGCGGCGGAGAGAGGGACTTTGATGCGATAGCGGTCACATCGGACTCAGACGCCATCATAGCGCCCTGCGGCGTGTGCAGACAGGCGCTGATGGAGTTTTCGCCGCATATGGACGTTGTAACGTCCAACAAGAACCTTGACTGCGAAACAGAGACGCTGGATCAGCTTTTGCCAAAAGCGTTCACCGGAAAAGAGATGGAGACAAAGAGTGGATCATAAATCGGCATTTATCGCGATCGTTGGCAGCCCGAACGTCGGCAAATCGACGTTGATGAATTACATCGTGGGCGCCAAGGTGGCCATCGTATCCAAAAAGCCCCAGACGACAAGAAACAAGATCGCCGGCATCGTGACGGGCAGCGATTTTCAGATGGTGTTTCTCGATACGCCCGGCGTGCACAGCCCAAAAAACAGGCTTGGCGAAGTCATGGTCAAAACGGCGTTTGACGCGATGCGGGATGTCGACGCGGTGCTGTTTGTATGCGATGCGGTGTATGGCATCAAAGAGAGAGACGCGGCGTTGCTGCAGCAGCTTCTCAAAGGCGGCGCACCTGTTGTCGCGGCGGTCAACAAAACGGACGCGGCCAGCGCAGGGCAGAGCGGCGCTGTCGCGGCGCAGGTCAAAAGTGCGGGCCTTGAACGCGATATTTTCCAGATATCCGCGAAGACGGGCGAAGGCGTCGACCCGTTGATGGCTGCGCTCAAACGCTATCTTGTGCCGGGGCCGAAGTATTATCCCGAGGACGAGTATACAGACCAGCCGGAGCGCGTGATTGCCGCGGAAATGATACGCGAGAAAGCGATCGCGCTTCTTCGGGACGAGGTGCCGCACGGCATCGGCGTCAGGATTGACAAGGTGTCGCAGCGTGAGGACAAGCCCA
>JAQTSP010000183.1 GCA_028711205.1 Eubacteriales bacterium
AGGAGAAACACGATATAGCCTTAGACAAGCTGAGTGTAAAAGAGTACGAAGACCCCTTTAAGGGGTAGCTGGTATTACGAAAACTCCTTTAGGAGTGGCAAAAGAGGCAAAGGCACTAGAGGCTTGAACAAATGTGAAAGCCAGCGTCTTTAGGCGCTGGCCGGTAGCATGGGCTTATAGCCCTTGTGCATACCACCCGTTGGACGGGTGGTTATGATTCTGTGATTTTCATTGATATAATTAGGAGACCGTTTTACTTTTTTGATGCTTTCTTATTTTATATTACGCGGATATGAGATAAAATACGTTGGTCAACTTCGCGGTATTTATTTTGTATATACAAAAAATATATGATAGTATCATATTATGAAGATAAATGTGACGTCGCCAAAAGTGGTCAAAGAACTGATGGACAGGTATTCTATCGCGCCGTTGAAAAGATACGGGCAGAACTTTTTGATTGACGGCAATATTGCCGGGAAAATTGCGGCGGCGGCGGTGCCTGAAGGCGCCTGCGCACTGGAGATCGGCCCGGGGCTTGGCGCGCTGACGGCAAGGCTGGCAGACAGGGCAAAGGCTGTGGCCGCGTATGAAATAGACGCGGGGCTTGTCCGCGCGCTGAAAGATACGTTTTCAGATGCCCATAACCTTACAATTTTTCATCAGGATTTTTTGAAAGCGGATCTTGAGAAGGATTTAAAAACGCTGTTTAATGACGGCGATATTTATGTCGCGGCGAATCTGCCATATTATATCACGTCCCCCTGCATCATGAACCTGGTCACGGCCAGGCTCAACATAAAAAGAATCACCGTGATGATCCAAAAAGAGGTGGCTGAGCGGATATGCGCCGCTCCCGGCAGCAGGGATTATGGCGCGATCAGCGCGGCCGTTTCGTTTTTTGCAATACCCAGGATGCTGTTTGCCGTGACGCCCGCCTGCTTTTATCCGAAGCCGGATGTACATTCGGCCGTGATGACGCTGGAAATGAAAACGCATCACACAGAAAATGAGAAAGATTATTTAAAAACTGTTAAGGGACTCTTTGCCAAAAGAAGAAAAACGGTGAAAAGCAATCTCAGACAAAGCTTCGGTTTGTCTATGGATGAAGCGGATGCCGTCTTAAAAAAAGTGGGTATTGATGAAAACGCAAGAGCAGAAATGCTCAGCGTCAGCGATTTTATAAAGATCAGTCAGGAATTATTTGATAATAGTAAAATACTTTGATACAACAGAAGGAAAATAAGGAATAAATGTAGAAAATCTTAAGCGGGTTATTTTACGGTTTTTGAAATAATACAAATTTTAATATAAAATAAGGAGGATATTATGGCCACAAGAGAAAGATTCAATTGGAACGAAATTAAGAAGGGTAGCCCTTATTTTTCTTGTATCAAGACCACGATAGAGACGGCATTTTTAAAGAACAATGTATATCCTGTAGAAACGCTTAAAGAGGCCTATAAACTGGCGGCTGAATCGCCGGGCGCGATCATCACGGACATACCTGTTTTTGAGCCTGAAAAGATTGGCCTCGCTGCGGATTCAAAAGTGCTTCTTTTTAACGACGGTGCTGTAAAAGGACGCTGCGCAGCGGCAAGAAGAATTATTGGAGAACCCGGTATCGACCAGGAAGAATATGCAATGAAGATTCGTGATGCGATCTACGATACACGGTATAACACAATGTATCATGCCGAAGCTTACGTTGGCTTGGATAAAGATTTCATGGTCAAGGCGCATCTGCTGATACCTGAAGGTGAAGAAAACATCATGTACTCATGGCTGCTGAATTTCCAATACATCAATGAATACTATTATAATATGTATAAGGATTCAAAGGTAATAGCGGACGAACCGGATGTATACATTTTTTCCGATCCGACATGGTCGCATCCTGACCACCCGCTGGGGCTGACATTCTTTGATCCGGAAAACAACTGCGCGGCAATTTTGGGCATGCGGTATTTCGGGGAGCACAAGAAAGGAACGCTGACGCTGGCCTGGGGTATTGCGAACCGCCACGGTTATGCGGCCTGTCACGGCGGACAAAAGCGCTATAACTTAAAAGACGGCAGAAAATATGTTGTGGGTGTTTTCGGTCTTTCGGGCAGCGGAAAATCGACGATCACGCATGCGAGACACGGCGGCAAATACGATATCACCGTGCTGCATGACGATGCGTTTATCATCTCGACGGAGGATAAGAGCTCGATCGCGATGGAACCCGCGTATTTTGACAAGACACAGGACTATCCGATGGCAGATCCGGACAACACCTATCTGGTGTCTGTACAGAACAACGGCGCCACATTGGACGAGGACGGCAAGATCGTTCTTGTGACGGAAGATATCAGAAACGGCAACGGCAGAGCGATCAAATCTAAGCTCTGGAGCCCGAACAGGGAGGATGTGTTCCACGAGCCCGTCAACGCGATCATATGGTTGATGAAAGATCCCACGCTGCCACCGGTTTTGAAGATCACAGACCCAACGCTTGCCTCGGCGATGGGCGCGACGCTTGCGACAAAAAGAACAAGCGCGGAGAGGCTGGCAGAGGGTGTTGACCCGAACGCACTCGTGGTCGAACCGTACGCAAACCCGTTTCGGACATATCCCCTGAAGAACGATTATGAGAAGTTCAAAGAGCTGTTCGACAAGCTGGGCGTCGCGTGCTATATTTTCAATACGGGACATTTTATGGACACCAAAGTGACCGTTAAGATCACGCTTGACAGCATGGAGAATATCATTGAAGGCAAGGCGGAGTTTACCGATTTGGGTATTGAAGGCATCGGCTATATGCCTTTCGAAGGATATATCCCGGATTTCTCCGACGCAAAATACAAAGAGCAGTTTATCGCGAGAATTAAGGACAGGATCGGATATATCGAGAAGAAAGCCGTTGAGAGAGGTGGATTTGATAAGCTTCCCGAAGAGGCAGTCGCGTCGATAAAGAAAGTGGCGGCGCAAGCGGAAAAGTTATAACAGACGTATTATCAGAATATATGCAAAAAGGACGGAAGCATTTTCCGTCCTTTTCCATATCACGTTGTCAGACAGCAGCACGTTTTCTTTTTATCGCCTGGCGCACAAGCCTTATGCCGTCGTCTGCCAGCATGATAACGAACGCGGTCAGCAGCATGATCCAAAAGCCGGCTGTCATCGCACCGCCCATGATGGCGCTTGCAATCACCAGGCAGAGCAGGTTGGCAAACACACTGGCAATGCCGAGTGTGATGATGTTGAACGGCAACGCGACGACAACGAGCAACGGCCGTATCAGCGTGTTAACGGCGGCCAGAACCGCGGCGGCGGCAAGCATCAACAGTATCGCGGCCTCTGGCAGCCAACCGACGGCCATAAAGAAAAGCAGTATCGCAAAGTACAAAGCAACCTTTATTATATAGCGCAGCATCATTTCACCTCAATAACATTTTTATCTTCACGCGCGTTTCGGGACTTTTGATATCCACGTCCATAACATCGAGCGGCCCGTAGTTTCGGAGCAGCATCAACGCGTTTTCGATTCCCAACATGGCCGGATACGCTTTTTTGCTCACGCGTTTAAATAAACTAAGGATATCCAAAAAACCTTCCGCGACTTCTTCCGGACAACGCAGCGGAAATAGAACGGGTATCGGGACATATCCGATGCGCGTGGACATGATGACCCATGTATTTTTTTTAGTCGACATAGATCCGTACCGTTACGCCTTTTTCTTTATCGCCGGCATCGACATTGACAAGTTCTTCGGTCAGCTCGCCGTCTTCAAACAACTCAATCAGTTCTTTTAAGTTGATGGCGTCAAGGTCGATGCCTTTTTCCTCCAATTCCGCCTTGGTTTTCTTTGGGACAAGTGATAGGAGGCCGGCCGCTTTTTTTGCGATCGCCAACGGTACATTGATGTTGACTTTGGCCTGTTCTTCCATATTCGGATCGTTTGCGTCGACACGAATACGCAGCATCGTATATTTTGGGTTCTTCTTTTGTTTGTCGTCCGATCTTCCGATTGCCGATAAAAGTTTTTCTCCTTCCTCGGGTGTAATTTTTCCGTTTTTGACCATTTCCAATACTTTTAACGTTTCCTCGTTCATGATGATCATCCTTTCTATTATAAATTTCTTAAAAGTTCCGCAGCTTCGTCGGCCGATATCTCACCTTTGTCCAGCCTGTCAAATACTTGTTTTCTTTCTTCCCTGATTTCATCGGGCGATATGGAGCTCTTGAGCCCGAGACGTTTAATGACACCGTCAAGGCGGCCCCTGACGGTCGGGTACGATATGCCAAGCTCTTTTTCCACATCTTTTATGCTTCCTCTGCATTTGAGAAAAGTCAGCACAAAGCGGGCGTCTTCATCGCTTAAGTTGCAAAAATCGCAGCCACTGAAATGTCCGCCAAGCTCGCTCTTGCATTTTTTGCATGTCAGATTTGTGATTTCGTATTGTCCGCCGCATACAGGACAGGCAGAAGGCGCTTTTAATTTCATATAATACCTCTTTGAATTAATTTATAATATATTTATAGCACGAATAATTAACAATGTCAATAATTATATTAATATATTTAATTTTTTTATTAAAAATATTAATAAACAACATGTAGAAGATATAATATAGTTAAAATATGTTAGGATAATAAATGTATATTTACACCTGTTGTTAATATATATTTTTAATAACAATATATAGTTTGATATTATTTTAGAAAAAGGGAAGGGAAGGGTATAAAAAGTAATTGACAAAGGAGCAGGTGTTTGTTACTATAGTTGAGCCGCTTCTTTTGGGGGGTGGCAAAAAGAACCTTGAAAATGAAAAATACAGCACTA
>JAQTSP010000184.1 GCA_028711205.1 Eubacteriales bacterium
GCGTATACTAATACACCCGCAAGAGCGGCCAGAAGCACATATTTTAAGACCAGCAGGGGCATATAGCTTTTCCTGGCTTTTTTCTGCAGCCGGATCTGTGCCGCCCGCTGTTTGTTGTATGCTTTTTTTTCGGTGGGAGAAAGCGCGGCATATTCTTTTTTCCGCTTTTCATTTTGCGCTTTAAGGCGATTTTTTGCGTTCAGCCGCCCTTCTTTTTCAGTTTTTAGATATGCCTTTCTATCCTGATCTGAGAGCAGGCCAAGCTTTGCTTTTCTTTCTTTTTTTTGTTCAAGATCAAGCAACCTTTGTTTTTCGTTCTTCGCCCGAATATCTTTGATCTGCTGCCGCTCAAGCTCTTTTTGCCGCATTTTTTCCTGTTTCAAGTCTTTTTTGCTGTTGCCGGCGGCCTGGTTTGTGTCGTGTATTTTGTTTTCAGAGCCATTATTTTGGTTTCCCCCAAAATCATTGTTTTTCATACACCCTACTACTCCTTATCATATAAAGACAAGTCACCCAATAAACAGATTATATCACTTATATCAAAGCGTATCAATGAAAGCAAGCTTTATCGCGGTCAAAGCATGGATTTGACGGTGTTCCCGAAAAGCGAAGGATTTTAAACGGATCCGGCAGCTAAAGCAGTCTTTTAAAATCTTTGGCGCTTTTTAATTTCATGGTACCCGCACGGTATATTTTAATAAAAATGAAATGTGTCAACAGCATAAAGACGCCGGTGAAAAGCATTTCGGGCAGTATATACCTTATCAGCATATATCCGAACGAAAAGCTGATGTTCATCATATAGGCGAGCAGCGCGAAAATGAGCTCCTTGAGCAGGTACGCGCCGGAGGCCAGAATGACAGGCAATAAATATCTGTCAATGTAGTTGAGCTTTGTGCAGACGAAAAAGAGTATGGCACCTGTGACAAAATACGGTATGGCGTAAAAACCGATGGCGCCCGTAAAAAACAGATCGAGTATGAGCCCGCACGCAAGGCCGATGACGGCGCCGGCCATGCTTTTCTCGAGTATCGCGATCGAGGCGATCACGCAGATGATGATGTCCGGCGATATGCCCGCGATATTGATGTTCGGGAGAAAGGTTCCCGTAAAGGCGAGGCTAATCGCGGCGGCGGCGGACAGTATCAGATATCTCATTCGAGCGCCTCCTCGATATCGATGGTGGCCGAAGTGATCACCATGACTTCTTCAAGATGGTAAAAATCGACGTACGGGGAGATGACGGCTTCATTTTTCATGCCGTCGTCGCTTTTGCTGACCTCGATGACCTCGCCGATGGCGATGCCTTTCGGGAAAACACCGGCAAGGCCCGACGTGATGACGGTGTCTCCAGGCACAAGATCCGCATCAAGCGGCAGATAGCTCATGGTCAGCAGCGCGTCTTCCTCGTCGCCTGTCGATACCGTACCGTTCAGTATGCCGTTGTCCCTTGTGCGCTCGACGATTGCCGAAACGCCGCTTGACGAATCGACGATGGTCAGTACGCGGCTGTAGTTGTAGCCCGTCGCAACGACCCGCCCGATCAGGCCGTCGCCGTTGACGATGGGCATGTCGACGGCGATACCGTCTTTTAAGCCCACATTGATGATGAACATATTGAACCAGTGGCCGGTTCCTTTACCGATGACCTTTGCCGTTACATATTCGAGGCCTTCGGTTTCCGTGTTGAAATTAAGGAACTCTTTTAAACGCTCGCTTTCCAGTTTCATCTCGTCGTAATCCATAAGCTGCGCTTCAAGTTCTGCGACCCGCTCCTGGAGCGCCGCGTTTTCAGCCTCTATATCCGCCCCTGAAAATATGCGCGAGAAAAAATCCGCGATAGCGTCCGTGGCCGAATAGAGCGCGTTCTGGACAGGAGAGAGTATGGAGCCCACGACGCTTTCGGCGCCCGACATGTTGTTGTCTCCCGCTGTCACGATCAGCAGGACGACCAATATGATAACGACGATGATCGTGACGACCAACGGCCTGTTACGCCAGATCGGCAGCATAGAATCATATCCTCATTTCTTACAATTGACGTCTGGTATTATACCATAAATAAAGGCTTTGTAAAACATGGCGCCGATTTGTTTACATATTGTTATCGGCCGCTGTGGCGGAGCGGTTGTTTTGCCAATGGCTGGAATATGTCCGCGATTTGCCCCTTCGTCTTGACTTCTTATAGCGGCTGTTATAGTATCAGTTTTGTTATATGTGCGTTCTATCATATATAAGGGGTGTGTGGATGGTTTCTTTTACGGTGGAAAAAAAACGGTCCGGTGTTGAACTTTACCAATTGCTGGAAGAAGTTTACCCTGACTTTGCAAAAAAAGCGCTGATCGCCGCGTTTAAATCCGGTATCGTGACGCTGAACGGGAAAGAAGCGTACGGTGACGACAAGGTGCATGCGGGCGACAAGATAGCGGTATTTGTGACGGGCGATGTGATGGGCATCGATATGTCGCCGCGGGTCGTGTATCAGGATGAGAACTTTGTGATCGTCGACAAGCCGGCAGGGCTTTTGTCAATCGGCGATACGGGGGAGCCGAATGCCGTCAGCATGGTCGAGGAGTTTATGAAACAGCGGGGCGAATACAGCCTTGACGCGCTGATGGTGCCTTATCTTGTGTATCCGCTCGATAAATATGTTAGCGGGCTGCTGATTTTGGCCAAGCACGAGCACGCGTATCTCTTTTTGATCGAGGCGCTGGCTCAGCGCAGGATAACACGGTATTTTATATGTCCGGTAAGAGGCCGGGCGGAGGAAAATGACGAGCTGATGGCATACCATATAAAAGATAAAGCCAGCACGCACGCGCGCATACTGAAAAAATACTCAAAAGACGCGAAACCGATCGTGACAAGGTATTCCGCACTTAAGTTTGGCGAAACCATGTCGCTGCTTTGTGTCCGTCCGGTTACAAATTATCTGCATCAGGTGCGGGCGCATCTTGCTTATGGCGGATTTCCCGTGCTTGGCGACAGCGACTACGGCGACAGGAAGTTCAACAAAAGAAACGGCGCCGGCCATATATCCCTGTGGCTGAAGACGGTTGTTTTCGAGGTCGGCAAACGGCATGAGTACGAATACATGAACGGCAAGGAATTTGAGTCGCGTGAGCTAAGCTTCCCAAAAAGCGTATACGACGAAGGGCTGATGACCAGGAAATAGGCTTTCCTATCATATAACAAGAAAAAGGGACGCAGGCTGTGCGTCCCTTTATACCGGCTTTATCGCTCATTCAATAGGATCGACTCTACCATGGCTTTAATATCGGCGTTTGATTCATAGCTTTTGCCCGTAACCTGAATTTTGATCTGCTCGCTGTTGTTGACCGTTGAATAATATGTTTGCTCAACACCTCCGGATTCAAACGTGGTACTAAAAAAGACAAGGCCCAATAACGTGACTTGTTCCAGGGGCGTTCCGTCATTGCTTTGTGCCAAATTTTCCAGTAGCGTTTTATCCTCTTCTTCTGTCACGTTGTTCCCGAGAATCTGAATCTGAAGAATATCTCCCGTTAAAGATTTGTATATTTGTACACCGCCGTCCACATCCATGCTCTCCCACCCGTCAGCTTTTGTGATCGTGAATTTCTCCAGTTCCAAAACCGTGCCGTTCAGTTCGGCCTGAGTGGGTGTCTCATCACTTGTCTCGGCACTTGTGCTGTCTGTTCCAGCTTGAGCGGACGTTTCATTGCCGGACTCGGTGTCGGGTGCAGACTCTGCCTGACAGCCAAAAACCATAAGGCAAAGAAGAAGAACCATCAAAAACAAAAAGCCTTTTTTAAACATTCGGTTGTCCTCCGTTATGAATTTTTTAATTAGATTTACTGGCTTTTTTTTACAGTTAAATTTATCAAAATATTAACTGTTATATACATTTAAAAAATATCATATCATTTCATTTTTATTTGTCAATCATTTTCTTGTTTAGAGCATGGGACCGGGTTTTTATTCAGGTTGGCCGCCCTGATACGTTTCTAGATCTTCCCGATGCCAAAACGCAGCGCCGTTTTGAGCTTCTCGGGCGGCGTTTTTTGTGGGTCGCTCAAATATATCTCTTTATGCGAACGCTGTGTTCTTCTATAGCCGTTGTCCGCGCAGTATTTTTCCATGACGGAAAAAGTTATGTATTCGTCGTCATAACAGCCCGTATGCAGCATCTGGAGGCAAAACCCGTCAGACAGGCGCTCGCACCGGACCTTCTCAAGCGGCGCACCCGGCTTCTTTTTCGCGACGTATGCTTTTAACGCATCGGTGAGCGCGTCTGTCAAAAAGTCCGGACTGTATAGACGAGATTGTCTTTATCGAGCGGCGCGTCCGCCTTGTCGTGTCGGCGATATCCCACACGCCCTCCAGAGGAAACACCGCGTATTCATAGTATCCTTTGGGCGCGAGCGCTCTTTTGGGCAGCATTTTAAGAGCGTACGACATCGCGTACAAGGTGCCCACCGATTCGGAAAACGGCTCCGCGTTGGGATCGCCCCGGCCGTAAGCGTCAAATAGGGGTATTCGCCAACGTTGACGACCGTCGGCTGCGCTTTGGGCAGATAGAGCGCTGCGTCCTGCTTGCGCCATTCGTATTTCATCTGATCTCCTCCTTTTTGATTATATTGCGGGGCCATACCCGATGCGGCAAAATTTTATGATATGCCTGCTTTCTGTCACATACAGTATGCGTTTTGATTTATTAATGACGATGCTTGTCAAAAAAATAGCCACAGAATCTTACATCTTCATTATACTGGAGTTTTGCCAACATGAAAATACGGAGGTGCAAGAGCGGGATAAA
>JAQTSP010000185.1 GCA_028711205.1 Eubacteriales bacterium
GGCGGATTCGGCGTTTGCGATATACAAAAAAACGAACGGTACGCCCGGCGTCATCTTCTACTATTTTGACCGGATCGCAAGCGACAATACGAGAGAGAGAATAAAGAAATACGCGGATCTTTTCTGTATATTATCGCCCGACGCGCCGAAAGGCAGCGCGTTTTCGGTCATGAGAAAGGGACTTGACACGTTTTGTCAGGGGTTTGTGGTGTGGAATGCGGCGACGAGAAAACTGCTGTATGAAAACAGAGCGTACAGGGGATTGTTCGGCTACAAAAACGCGCCATACCTAAACGAGAAGCTGGGCGCCGGAATGACAGGCCGATCCCCCGCGACGCGCTGCGAAGAATATACGGACGCCAAAGGGCGGTGCTTTTGCGCCACGCACACGCTTTCGCGGCAGGGCAGCAGCGACATCGTAACCACTGTCATCAATGAGATCACAAAATACAAACAAGCCGAGAACAAGCTGAATATGATGGCAAAGACGGACGCGCTGACAGGGCTGCTCAACAGAAGAGCGGGGCTTGAGCATTTAAAGCGCGTGTATAAAGAAAGCAAGGACGAGCATAAACCGCTCACCGTCTGTTTTGCCGATATTGACGGGCTTAAGTACATCAATGATAATTACGGGCATGGCGTCGGCGACAGCATGATCAGGTCGGTTGCGGATGTGCTGAGAAAACACATCGGCCGTATCGGGGCTGTCTGCCGCTTGGGCGGTGACGAGTTTATACTGATACTGCCGGGCATGAACAAAGTGCAGGCGGCGCTGCTGACCGCGCAGATCGACAGAGAGGCAAAACAATATCTTGTCGGCGATTCCGAGGGGATATCCATGAGCTTTGGGTTCAAAGAAGCCGAATACAAAGAGGAAGAGACCGCGGACACGCTGATCAGCATTGCGGATATTGACATGTACCGTGAAAAACGCAGAAAGTCAGCGAATTAACCGTTAAGATCGCTGTCCAAAATAATCTGTTCAACGGCTTCGGATTTATTCATCGTGTAGAGATGGAAGTTATGGATGCCGTTTGCCAGAAGATAATCGATTTCCTCAACAGCGTAGGCAACTCCCGCTTTTCTGAAATCATCATCGTTATCGCCGAACCGGCAGATGATTTTGCTGAGCGACGCCGGTATCGAACAGGCGGACAAAAGCGCCATTCTGATGATCTGATTGGGGTTGAGCACAGGCATGATGCCCGTGACCACAGGCGCTTTGATACCCGCTTTTGTGAGTTTCTCAAAAAAACGTGTGATCGCCGTTTTGTCAAAGCAAAGCTGTGTGATAAAAAAATCTGTGCCGGAAGCTTCTTTTAAACGCATAAACTCGATATCCTGGTCGAGCGACGCGCTTTCAACATGTCCTTCGGGATACGCCGCGGCCGCGATGGTATAACCGCCGCGCTTTTTAATGTCCTTTATCAGATCGCTCGCGTGCTGATAGTGCGTAAATGCCGTAGCTTTGTCCATGCCGTCCGGGATGTCGCCCCGAAGAGCCAGCACGTTGCTGATGCCATTTTGTTCGAGCGCGGCCAGAACACCGTTGATCGAGACGGGGTCTGCGCCGACGCATGTCAGATGCGCGATGGCGTCAAGGCCAAAGCTGTTTTTGATATGTGACGCGATATCGATCGTCCTGTCTCTGTTGCTGCCGCCTGCGCCGTATGTCACACTGACAAAAGCCGGGTTATAAGCAGACAGTTTTTCAACAGCGCCGTAAACGGAGGATATCGGCATATCCTTTTTGGGCGGAAAGAATTCCAGAGAAAAGGCGCTTTGCTGTTCTGTCAGTTTTTTTAATAGGCTCATTTTGGTTCTCCTGTCAGCTATATTCCGGGACGGTTAAACGATGTGTTTCGTGCGTTTATTTAAACACATATACGCTCTTTTTTCAAGTGGTTGAATAATGCCTCGGAGTGGTGTATCATATCCTCTGAGGTGTTTTCATGGAGAATTATCCGTATATACCGTTTGTGCCGGATATAAAAACCGTTCTTAAAAGGATGGGGTCTCATAAGGCGGATTTCTCTGCCGGACTGGAGAGCGAGATCAACAGCTATTATAAAATGGCCGGATCCGCGTTTTCCGTGGCGGGCAGGGCGGACATATACGGTATACAGCATATCAGTGAAGACGCGTTTTTGCTGAACGGCCAGACAGTTGAATCCGCGCTTTTATCAAGGCTTCTTGGCGCAAGCGACAGAATCTATCTGATGTGCGCGGCCATTCCCCAAAGAGACGTCGACAAAATAAGCGGCGCGATGGAGAGCGGCAGGGGCCTCCTGGCGCTGGTGCTTGACGCTTACGCTTCGGAATATGTGGACGGCGCGCTTGATGTCATCATGGGCAGAAAGAACGCGATGCTGAAACGAACGGGAGAGAAGCTGACCAAAAGACGGTTCAGCGCGGGATACGGAGACCTCGATTTAAACTATCAAAAAGTGTTTTATGATTTGCTTGACATGCAATCACTTGGTGTTAAGATCAACGATAAATTCTTAATGGCACCCGAGAAATCGGTGATCGCTATTGCGGGAGTAGTGGAATATGAAGAAGGTTGACGGGCTTGGTTTTTTAGACTATCTGAAGAAAAATATCATGATACTTGACGGCGCGGTCGGTACACACATGCAGAAAAACGGCATGAAACCGGGAATATGCCCGGAAGTATTTGCGATCGAGCATTCAGACGTTTTAAGAGACGTACAAAAAAGATATATCGAAGCCGGCGCGAAGGCGGTATATACGTTTACCATCGGTGCGAACGCGCATAAACTGAGCGAGTTTTCGCTTCAGAACGACATGGCCCACATCAACAAAACGCTTGCGGAGATTTCCGCCGGCGTCGCGGGAGAAATTGCCTTTGTCGGCGGAGACCTCGGCTCGACCGGAGCGTTTTTAAAGCCTCTTGGCGACATGGAGTTTGAACAGGCCGTCGAACTCTACAAAGCGCAGGTCAAAGCGCTTGCTGACGGCGGTGTGGATTTTATCATCATTGAAACGATGATCGATATACAGGAGACACGGGCTGCCGTCATCGCGGCCAAAGAGTCCTGCGGCCTGCCCGTGGTCGCCAGCATGACGTTCGACGCATTTGGCAGAACGCTGACGGGAACAAGCGCGGCCGCGGCGGCGATCACGCTGATCTCGACCGGCGCGGACGTGATCGGCCTCAACTGTTCGACAGGGCCGGCAGAGATGGTGCCGCTTGTCAAAAGCATGAAAGCCGTATCGTCCGTACCGCTGCTTGTCAAGCCCAACGCGGGCATGCCCAAGATCGTGGACGGTGAAACGTGCTTCGACTTGTCATGCGAAGCGTTCAGTAAATATGTGAAACCGTTATGTGAAGCCGGCGCCAACCTGATCGGCGGATGCTGCGGTACAACGCCCGAATATATCCGCGCGATCGCCCGGGAAACAGAATCGTTAAAACCGGTGGCGTGGCTTGACAAAATGCCGCCGGCAATCTCGTCTGTATCCGACGAGGTGTATATAGGCGCGCAGTTTCGCGTGATCGGAGAGCGCATCAACCCGACCGGAAAACCGAAGCTGAAAGCGGCGATAAAATCGGGTGATTATTACGAAGTGCTGGATATGGCGCTTGAACAAAAAGCGGACGGCGCGCATATACTCGATGTCAATGTCGGCATGCCGGACATCGATGAAAAAGAAGCCATGAAACAGGCGCTCGAAATATTATCAGTGCAGGCAAAGCTTCCGCTCTGTATCGATTCGTCGGATTCCGACGTCGTGGAGCAGGCGCTCCGTGTATACCCCGGTCGTGCTCTCGTCAATTCGATGTCGACAAAAAGCGAACATATGGCGCGGCTTTTGCCGCTGATCCGGCGGTATCAGGCGATGTTCATACTGTTGCCTATCGGCGACAGCGGTATCCCGCATACGGCGGAAGGCCGGATACGAGAGATCGAGAAGGCATATGAGAAGATATCGGCTGTGGGGATAACAAAAGAATCGATACTCGTTGACGGGCTTGTGATGGCGGTCTCTTCGGATGCAAAGGCGGCGACGGAGACGCTGAAGGTCGTCAAATGGTGTGCCGACAACGGGTTTTACACGACGCTTGGCATTTCAAACGCGTCTTTCGGGCTGCCCGAACGTAAATATATCAACTCGGCTTATCTGATCATGGCCATGGCAAACGGCCTTTGCGCCGCGATCATGAACCCGGGCGATAAACTGATGACAGACCTGTATCACGCCGCAGAGGCGCTGATCGAACGGGACGATGATTTCAGGCAGTATATAAAACGGTTCGCGGAGACGGAGATTTCTGAGCAGGATGCGGACAATATCATGGATGCCGTGCTGACGGGCAAAAAAAAAATCATCACGGCTCTGATCGATAAAGAGATTGCCTCCGGCACGATGCCAGAGCGTATCATCAACGATATGATCATTCCGGCGCTGCAAAAAGTCGGAGATCTGTATGAGCAGAGGGTCTATTTTTTGCCGCAGCTGATATACAGCGCGGAAGCAGCGCACATGGCATTTGATTATATTGAAGAGAATTTTTTTACGGGCGGCGAGGCAGACAAAAAGAAGAAGGTCGTCATTGCAACGGTGAGGGGCGATATACACGATATCGGCAAGAACCTCGTAGCGATGCTACTTCGAAACCACGGATTTGCGGTGACCGATCTCGGGAAAGACGTTGCCGCGCACACCATCGTCGACGCGGCGGCCGGGCAGGATGCAGACATCATCGGACTGTCCGCGCTGATCACGACGACCGCCAAAGAGATGGAAAAGGTTATCGCATTG
>JAQTSP010000012.1 GCA_028711205.1 Eubacteriales bacterium
CGATCGTTGAGGGGCAGATCGTATATACGCCGGATGCGGACTGGAACGGCAGCGACAGTTTCACATACACGGTAACGGACGGTACGGCGTTTGAGCAGGCAACCGTCAGCATAACGGTTGGACAGGTCAACGACGATCCGGTGGCGAATAACGATACCGCGACGACGAACGACGAAGAACTTGTGACGATCGATGTGCTCGCAAACGACACGGATATCGATACGGTTGAAGCGAATAACAGCGACATAAAACACAGCCTTGATGATCTTTCCATCACAGGGGTTTCGGATCCGGCGAACGGCGCGGCGGCCATCAGCGGCGGCAAGATCGCCTATACGCCGGACGATACGTTTGCGGGCGCCGATACGTTCACGTATACGATTTCCGACGGGCATGGCGGTACGGCCACAGGGACGGTTGCCGTTACGGTGCTGAGCGTCAACGATGCGCCGGACGCGCCGGTGGTGCATACGCCGGCCGGCGGCGAGATGTACGGCGGTGAGTCGACGGTACACGTCACATGGAGCGGATTTGACATCGACGGCGATGCGCTGACTTATACGCTGGAATACTACGACGGCGCGGCATGGCATGTCGTTGAGGCCGGGATTTCGGCCACAGAGCACAACTTCCCAATTCCTGAAGCATTGGCCAGTATCACAAATCTCAGGTTCAGGGTCAACGCGTTTGACGGGGAACTGACCGGCGGATACGGGTATTCGGGACAGGCCACGGTCGATAAAGACATTCCCGTCAACATCGTCGTGACGATGAAAAAGGCGGATGGAACAACATATACAGAGGGCACGTGGACGAACCAGAGCGTCACCCGGCGTATACGTGATGGTCAGCCCGTTGATATCGACCGTGCCGTGCACCGGGCCGTCGCCGCTCTCGACAGTAATGGTGAGGTTGCTGTCGTCCGTGTCGTCCACGTCGCTGACAAGCGCCGCCATGCCGATACCCAGAGGCGTATCCTCAAGGGTTGTTTTTGACGCATACTGCGCTTCCGGCGCGTCGTTTATGGGATTCACGATGATCGTGATCGTCGCCGTAGCCGTGGCGTTACCGTCGCTGACGCGGTATCCAACGGTAAAGCTGCCGTGATAATCGGCTTTGGGCATAAACGTGACCACGCCGCCGCTCTCGCCGATCGTGCCGTAGCCGCTGACATTCTGGGTAAACTCGACAAATGTGAGTGTATCTTCGTCGATATCCGTGTCGTTGGCCAGCACGTCAACGCTGGCCTCGGTATCCTCATCCGTATTCATC
Source organism: Eubacteriales bacterium (assembly GCA_028711205.1). Taxonomy (GTDB): domain Bacteria; phylum Bacillota; class Clostridia; order Christensenellales; family SZUA-584; genus JAQTSP01. The sequence continues at coordinate 1,273 of JAQTSP010000012.1, forward strand.
ACATCGTCGTTCGCAACCGGCGAATCGTTTATCGCGCCCACATGCACCGTCAGTGTGGCGCCGGCGCTGCCGCCGTGCCCGTCCGACATCTCATATGTAATCGTATCGTCTCCGTTATAGTTTGTTTCCGGTGTGTATACAAGCTCATTATCGACAATTTCCACGCTGCCATGCGCAGGTTCGCCAACCGACGCAATGCTGAACTCGGAAACATTGTGCAGATCATTTCCGTTCAATCCAGCGTATGTATCCACGTCAAAGTCGTTGTCAAGCACGTCAACGGTCACTTCGGTGTCTTCGGGCGTATCGGCCTCGTCATTCACCGCGACCGGCGCATCGTTCACCTGCGTCACCGCCACCGTGATCGTCGCGGTATCCGTCAGGCCGCCGCTGTCTGTTACCGTATAGGTAAAGCTGTCCGTACCGTTGTAGTCCTTATTCGGCGTATAGGTGATGTTTGCACCGTCGACAACCGCCGTGCCATGACCGGCGGCGCCTGTTATACCGACGCTGAGGCTGTCGCCGTTCGTTGCAATGTCCACGTCACTCGTCAGTTCCGTCCAGTCGGCGGTGTAACTTGTGTCTTCAGCGATTGTACCGCTGTCAGCTTGTGCCACCGGCGCGTCGTTCACCGAATTGACTGTTATGGTAATGGTACCCGTATCCGTCAGCCCGCTGCTGTCCGTCACCGTGTAAACGAAGCTGTCGGTACCGTTCCAGTTTGTATCCGGCGTATACGTGATGTTGGCGCCCGAAACCGCCGCCGTACCGTGACCGGCGCCGGTTGTAATTTCCACACTCAGGCTGTCGCCGTTCGTTGCGATATCCACGTCGCTTGTGATTGTGGCCCATGCGACAGAATAGACTACATCCTCGTTGATGCCGGTTGTCACATCCTGCGCTGCCGGCGCGTCGTTGACTGCAGCGACCGTCACGTCGAACGTACACTCTGTATATCCGCTGTTGCCGTCCGTAACACGCAGCGTAACCGTCGCGCTGCCGTTCTGGTTGTCGTTCGGGTTCACCGTTACCGTGCGGCTGCCGCCTTCGCCCGCTGTAATCGTTACATCGGCCAAGTCGAGCAGCAGCGTATTCACGCTGTCAATATCCGTGGCCGTCACGGTCAGGCCCGCGCCCGCCGTCTCGATATCGGATACGGTAAAGCTCTCCTGCCCGTCCTCTTCGTCTTCTGTCAGGCTCATATTCGCAGGCGTCGTATCAAACACCGGCAGGTCGTTGATGCTGTTCACCGTCACCGTGATCGTACCCGTCGCGCTGCCCTCGTTGCCGTCCGACATCGTATACGAGATCGTATTGCCCGTGAACGAGTTCGCAAACGGTGTGTAAGTAATCTTGCCCGTGTCGTATGTGATGCTGCCGTGCGCGTCTCCCACGATGCCGGCCGACGTAATCGTGAATTCCGACGTGTAATGCAGGTCGTTCTTGTTATCCGCCTCAACCGTATCCACGTCCGTATCGTTTGTCAGCGGATAGATGTCGACCGATCCGTCTTCATCGACGTTTGCGCTGTCCTCCACTGCGACCGGGTTATCGTTGACCTGCGTGATCGTGACGCTGACCGTGCCCATGTCCGTCGTATCGCCGTCGTACACATAGTAGGTAAAGCTGTCAGGGCCGTTGTAGTCCGCATCCGGCGTATACTCAATCTGGCCGTCCACAACCGCAAGGCTGCCGTGTGGCGGCGCCGTGAGCCCACTTTCGCCTATCTGTATACTCAGAACCTCTGCGTCCGGGTCGGCGTTCAGCCCTTCCGTCTGGTCGATGTCACTGTCGTTTGCGAGCACGTCAATCGTCACGGCTGTATCTTCCTCCGTTGTTACGCCGGTATCGTCTGTTGCCTCCGGCGCGTCGTTCACCTGGCTGACTGTCACCGTAACTGTCGCGGTATTGCTCGTCGCGCCCAGCGCATCCTCCGTCACATATGTAAATGTGACCGGGCCGTTATAGTTGGTTATGGGTTGGATGTTCACGCCGCATCCGTCGTCCGATATCGTGATCACTGCGTTGTCGTCATTATCCGTTACGGAGCTGACATAGAGTTTTTCCGTATCCGGATTTGTCTCAAGGTCGCCGTCCGTATCGTTATTGAGCACATCCACTTCCGTCAGCGCGTCCTCGGGTATCGTGAACGTATCGTCGGCTGCCACCGGCGTCTCGTTGACGCTGTTGACATTGAACGTAAAGCTTGTGGTATCTGTAGCACCGTCGGGATCGGCCGCGGTGATCGTGACGACCGCCGCACCGTTCCATTTGTTATACGGCGTTACGTTGATATATCTGTATATGCCTGTGTCCTCATACATCACGAGCCCGTTGAACAGCAGTATCGGGTTGTCGCTCTCGGCCCCGAGCGTGACCTCCGACGTGCCGCAGTTCGTGTCGTTGTCGACATCCGTCACTGTAAACCCGATGCTGGTGGCGGCCGCGCCCTCGTTGACCGTGTATTCACTCGCACCTGTCAGCGTGACCACCGGCGCGTCGTTGACCGGATTCACGGTAACCGTCACCGTGGCTGTCGCCTGCAACGTCTGCCCATCCTCAACGGTATAGGTAAACGTGTCCGTGCCATACCAGTCCGCTGCGGGCGTATACTTCAGTTGCTGCTTTTCGTCCACCGTTACGATTTCGACGCTCCCGCCGTTTGTTGTTGTGGCATCAAACACGGCGATCGTCAGCGTATCGCCCTCATGGTCGGTATCCACGTCGTCATTGTCAAGAACATCAATTGTAACGTTGTCATCCTCGTCAACCGTCGCGCTGTCGTCAACGCCAATCGGGCCGTCGTTGACAGCCGTCACAATAAAGTTGAACGTGGCTTCAGCCGTCCCGCCGTTGCTGTCTTCCACGGTAACTGTCACCACAACCGTGCCGTTTTCATTCTCACTCGGCGTGATCGTAAACGTACGCGTTGAGTCGCTGACACCAATCTCACTGAAGCTACCCACCAAAACATCGCCAGCAGGCACCGACAGCGTCATTGCCAGCGTGCTGTCGTCATCCTCCACATCGGTGACGGTGAACGTCACCGTACCGCTTTGTGTATCCTCGTCTGTCGTCACGTCCGACGGTTCGGCCGGCGAAATATCGGGGGCATCATTGACGCTGTTCACCGTGACCGTTACGGTAAAGGCCGCTGTCAGCTCACCCTTATCCATCACCGTATACGTAAACGTATCGGTGCCGTACCAGTTTTCGGCCGGCGTATATCTGAGCCCCGTTCTGTCATTCACCGTTACAGTTGCCACCGTACCACCGTATGTTGATGTCGCGTCAAAGGCGGTGATACTGAGCGTATCGCCTTCAATGTCCGAGTCGACGTCATCGTTATCAAGCACGTCGATGTCGACGTATGTATCCTCATCCGTTGTGGCGGTGTCGTCGCCGTTCGCCGGCGCGTCGTTGACCGCCGCCACCGTTACAACGAAAGTACTGTCCGTATGTCCGCCATTGCCGTCCGTCACGCGCAGCTTGATTGTTGCACTGCCGTTTCGGTTATCGTTCGGATCGACCGTGACCGACCATGTGCCGTCGCCGTTCGATGTGAGCGTCACATCGCCTGTACCCACAAGCGTCGAATTCGTACTCGAATACACCGTGACCACAAGGTCGCCGGCCGGCGTCTCGATATCGGTCACGCTGAAAGTGCCGGAGCCGTCATCGCCGTCTTCTGTCAGGCTCATCGTATCCGGCATCGTCACAAACGCCGGCGCATCGTTGACACTAAGCACCGTTACCGTGATGACACCCGTATCCGTATATTCCCCGTCCGTCGCGGTATATGTAAAGCTGTCCACGCCGTACCAGTTGGCGGCCGGCGTATACTTGATGTTTGTCCCGTCGACAATTGCCGTGCCGTTGCTGGCACCGTCGCCATCCTCGATGGTAATAGTCAGGTTGTCTCCGTCCACATCACTCGCGATACCCGCCCAGGCGATCGTGCACTCCGTATCCTCATTAATCGTCCGGCTTAAGTCATTCGCCGCCGGCGCGTCGTTGACCGCCGTGATCGTCACGGTTACCGTCGCCGTGCTCTGCGTCTGCCCGTCGTACGCGTTATATCCAAACGTATCGCTGCCGTTGTAGTTCAAATCCGGTGTATAGACGATTTGGCCTTCGACCACCGCAATGCCGCCGTGCACCGGATCGAGGAGCGCACTCTCAGAGATTGAGATCGTGAGCGCCGTCGTATCCGGTTCAGCATTATAATTACTGTCCTGATCGATGTCGCTGTCATTGTCGAGCACATCGATTGTCACCGCCGTATCCTCCGCCGTCGCCGCGGTGTCGTCCGCCGCATCCGGCGCGTCGTTGACCGGCGTCACCGTAATCACAACAGTGCCGGTATCCTGATTGCTTGCCGCCTCACCGTCATCCACCGTCACGTCAAAGCTGTCCGTACCGTTCCAGTCCTCACTCGGCGTGTATGTATATGTACCGTCCGCATTGACGGTGACACTACCGTGCGCCGGGTTACTGGCCTTCGTAAACGTCAGGCTGCCCGTATCCGTATCGATGTCCGCCGCGGAAACGCTGCCGCTGACCGGCGTGTCTTCCGGCGTCGTGTTCTCTGGCGCGCTTATCACGGGCGCGTCGTTGACAGATGTGATGATGATATCAAACACCTCTGTCGTGGTGGCCGCGCCGTCGGTGACCGAAATCTCTATGGGCACCGTTCCGTGCACGTTGGCTTCCGGCGTCACCGTGATGATCTTATATCCGTCGCCGCTCGACAGCACGATGCTGGTCGTCCTGATCAGCGACGTGTTCTGCGACGTGATTTCAACGATCAGGTTGCTGGTCGCCGTTTCCACATCGGCCACAACAAAGTTGAACGGTGCGGTACTGTCCTCATCCATCACCCAGTCGCCGCTGTTCGAGCTATGCTTCTCGATCGTCGGCGCATCGTTCTGCGGCCTTATCGTAACAGTCACTGTTGCCGTCGCGGTGCCGCCGTTTCCGTCGCTGATCTCGTATGTGAAGCTGTCCGATCCATAATAATCCGCATTGGAATCATAGATAATGTTTGTGCCGTCGATGGCCGCCGTGCCGTGCGACGGCGTCGATACGCTTTCCAGGCTCAGCGTATCATCTTCCGTATCGCTGTCGTTAGACAGCACACTGATCGTTACAGGGGCGGCATCCTCGATGATCGTGACCGCGTCGTTTGCGGCGCATGGCGGGTCGTTCATCGGCGTGACGTTGACGGTCACCATCGCGGTAGCCGTCGCGCCGTTGTCATCCATGACGGTATAGTTAAACGTGGCCGTGCCGTTAAAGTCGCCGTCCACACTGTATGTTAAAAATCCGTTTTGGTTGTTCACCACGCTGCCTATGGATAGATTCTTGACTTCGACAACCTGCAGCGATGTGTCCTCTATGTCGCTGTCATTTGCCAAAACATTGATCGTGATGCCCGTTTCTCCCGCGGGCGCCGCCACTTCTTCGCTGACCGTGACCTCATCGTTCATGGCCACGGGCACATCGTTGACCGACAGCACAGTCAGCTGGAACTCACGCTGTACCGAAAGTACGCCGTCAGTCGCCGTGACGCTGATGATCGTTTTACCGTATGCGTTTGTCTCGGGCGCCAGCGTGATTTTCATATCGTAACCCGACACCTGCGATATCGTGATATTTTCGTTCGCCACGATGCTCTCGTCACTCGAAGTGATCGTATAGCTCGCCGGTCCGGAAAGGTCGTTGTCGACGTCCGTCACCGTCAGCGTCACTTCCTTTGTCGTGTCCTCGTTCGTCGAATAATAGTAGCCAAGGTTCGTGATCACCGGCGGGTCGTTAATGGCCATGACGGTAAAGTTCGCCGTCGCCGTGCTTGTCAGTTCGCCAGCGGTGTCGTCCTTGACGCTGAACACAAAATTGTCGCTGCCGTAATAATCGTCATCCGGCGTGTAGGTGATCGTACCACCCGCATTGACGACCGCCGTGCCGTGTGCCGGCTCGTCGCCGTCCGCGATAAATACGGTCAGATTATCCCCGTCGACATCGCTGTCCGGCGTTACCACGCTGATCGTTATATCGGTATCCTCATATAAAGACTCGTAGACATCATAGAGCGCCGGCGCGTCGTCAACCGGATTCACGGTCATGTTCACGGTATGCGTCACCCAGACCAGCCCGTCGCTCAAACACACAACGACATCAAGCGTGCCGAACGCGTCGGCGCCCGGCGTCACCGTGACCGTCGCGCTGCCGCCGCTTCTGCTATTGGAAATACCGACAGACAACGGTATCGGCCCGCCGCTCGACGTATTCGCCGCGTATGCATAGAAATACAGATCGTCCGGATCACAGTCGACATCGCTGAACGTTACGGTGAATTGGGCCGAATCGTCCTCGTCGCACGATACGGTATCCGGCGCGCTGTCAATGGCGGGCGTGTCGTTGACCGGATAGACATGCAGATATATATAGGAAGAATCGCTTTCGCCGCCGCCCGTCTCACTCGCGCTGTATGTGATGGTCTGATACCCGTTCGCGTTGGCCGCAGGCGTAAAGCGCACCTGTGTATCGCTTAAAACCTCGAACGTGCCGAGGCTCGTCGTTTCGTCAATCGTCAGGTCGTAACTGACGCTGTTCGGATTGGTGATGCTGCCCGAAAGGTCGATGATAAACGCGTCACCGTCCTCATAGCAGTAGGCAGATTGTGTATAGCAGGTCAGCGAGCTCACAAAATCCACGCCGATATAGACGGTCGCTGTGTCGGAGAGATAATCGCCCGTCGCAGTATCCCTGTCGATGATGCGGTATACAAACGAATCGGCGCCATTTGACTCTCCAGAAGGTAATAGACGCGTATAAAGGATTGTGCCGTCCAAATTTATAATTGCGGTACCGTGTTGCGGTGCTTCAACGATCTGATATAACCTTACCGTATCTCCGTCCGGGTCGTAGTCGTTGCCGAGCACGTTAATCACTCTGCTCCCGGCGATTATATTCGGTACTTCTGCCCAATTGTCCCTTGCCACGGGCGCGTCGTTGACGGCCGCGACGGTGATGGTGATCGTTGCGCTCACCGTCGAGCTGCCGTCCGTGATCTCATAGGTCAGTTCTTCCGTGCCGTTAAAGTTGCCGTACGGCACATAGGTATAGGCGCTTCCGCTGCGCGTCAGCGTGCCGTTTGCCGGCCATTCTATAGAGCTGACCCAGATCGTGTCACCTTCGGGATCGCTGTCGTTACTGAGCATGTCGAGCACGACGCTCGTGTCTTCGTTCGTGGTCACCGCATCGTCGACCGCCACGGGCGGGTCGTTCTGCGCGTACACCTTCAGCGTCAATGTTTCGGTGTCTGTGTTGTCGAACAAATCTGTTGCCGTCACCGTGACCGCCGCGGTGCCGTAAGCATCTGCGGCAGGCTCAAGGTACAGAGTGTATGTGCCATCGCCGTTGTCCGTGACAATGATGTTGTTGACAAAATCCTCGGGCAGAAGCGTTGTATTGCCGGAAGACACGGTAATGGTTATCTCGTCGCCGTAATCAACGTCTGTGACGCTGAACGGTATGTTGCCCGTGTTGCCGTCCTCCATGATGTACTTGTTACCGATCGCACTGAGGACCGGCGCATGTGTTACCGCATGCACGTCGAGCGTGACGGTCGCCGTATCGTCAGCCGTGGTCTCGGCACCGTCCGACACTGTATATGTAAATGTCGATGTGCCCGTCTCTCCGACAAGCGCAATATAGGTGAATCCATGTGCCTCGGCATTGTATGTGAGGCTGCCCGGCAAAGATGAGCCGTCATAACTGAGTACCGACAGACTGTCGCCGTCCACGTCCCTGTCGTTTAAAAGCACATCAAAGCTGAGGCGTCCCGACAGCGGAATGTACGCATAGTCGTCAACCGCGACAGGCGCGTCCTGCACCGGATTGATGATAAAGTCAAAGCTGTCCAAAGTCTTCGCATCGCCGTCACTGACCGTCACCGTCACCACGGCCGTACCGTTCGCGTCGTCCATCGGTGTGACGCTTATCGTACACGTGCCGTCGCCGTTGTTGACGATCGAGATACCGTCAGTCGACACAAGGTCTGTGTCGCTGCTGCCGGCCGTGACGATCAGATCCGCCGCATCGCTCTCCTGATCGCTGATGTTGAACACAATACCCGCCTTTGCTGTATCCTCGTCTGTTGTATAATTTGACTCGGGTATCGTAATGGCCGGCGCATCGTTGCCCGCGCGCGCGATCAGGTTGCATGTGCCGACCGCTCTGTCGGTGCCGTCCCATACGTAATACGTAAAGCTGTCGGTGCCGTCATAATCGGCGGCCGGCGTGTACTCATACGTATCGCCGTCCACAGCGGCGAGAGTACCGACACTTGTCGTCGTCTCGATGCCGTCAAACGTCAGCGTATCGCCTTCTATGTCCGTATCGTTTTCGATGAGCGTGTCCATCTCGATGGTCAACACCGTGTCTTCGTCAAAATAGAGCGTATCGGTATTCGCCGCCGGTACGTCGTTGACGCCGTTGATGGTCAGCGTGATCTCCCGTATTATCGTTGTAAAACCGTCGCCCAGCGACAGCCGTATTACCACGTCGCCGTACATGTCGGGCACAGGCGTTACTTTAAGCGTCACGGCGTCAAGTTCGTCGCCAAGGCCTTCGATAGTGATGCTGCCGCTTTCAAGATAATTCTCATCAAGCGACGCCGCCTGAAGCATCAGGCTGTCTGCCGCCGTCTCCACGTCCGTGATCGAGAAGGCGATCTCGGCATCGATGCTGTCTTCGTCGATCGCATAGCTTTCGTTCAAACCCGCATATTGCGGTTCATCGTTGACGGTCGTCACGGTCACCGTCACCGTCGCGGTGCTCTCGGTCAGGGCGTTGTCGCATATCGTGTATGTGAAGCTGTCCGTGCCCGACCAGTTCAAGTCGGGCGTATATTCGATCTTGCCGCCGACGATCTCCGTTGTGCCGTGCGAACCGTTGCCGGCTTGCGATATCGTCAATGTTTCGGTGCTGTCCATGTCATCAAGGTCGGCATCGGTATCGTTTGCCAGCACGTCGATCGTCGCCTTGACATCCTCGTCCGTCGTCGCGGTATCGTTGTTCGCGACCGGCGCGTCGTCCGCCGCCGTGACGCTCACGCAGACCGTCGCGTTCGCGCTGCCGCCGTTGCCGTCGCCGATAGTATAAACGAAGCTGTCCTCGCCGTTGTAATTTTCGTCCGGTGTATAGACAATCTTGCCCGCCACAACGCTTGCCGTGCCGTGCGCCGGTTCTCCGGGGTCCGATATGGTCAGCGTATCGCCGTCCGCGCTGTCTGTGTCGTTTGCGAGCACATCGATCGTGACGCTCTCGTCCTCGTTTGTCACGATCCCCAGGTCGTCGGCCGCGGTCGGCGCGTCGTTTTCGGACAGCACCGTCACGGTAAACGTATCGCTCGTGACCTCGCTTTCAGAATCCTCCACCTGAAGCGTGATCGTTACGGGCCCGCCGTAGCGGTCCGGCTCGGGCGTGATGTCGAGGCTGATAGCCGATTCGGACTGATTAACAACGATGTTAGATATCAGCGATTCGTCCGACGATGTTGCGCTGACGATCAGATCCGCCAGGCTCGTCTCGTTGTCGCTCACGTTGACGGGTATGTTGATTGTCCCGTCTTCGGCGACGGTGGTGTCGACAATGTCGATAAGCGTCGGCGCGGTATTGATGACATACTCGCCGATGTCATAATTGCCGGCAACGTCCGACACGTATATCGTATACGTGCCGCCGGCCGTCACTGTAAACTCGCCGCCCGTGATAGTCGTACCGCCGGACGCAAAATACGCCGCGTCATGGCTGCCCGCGGCATACTTGATGGCGTTGATTCTGCTGAGGCCCGCGTCGCTTGTGCTCACGCTGACGACGCAGGATCCGCTTGCTACCGTCTGGCTGACACTGTCGATGCTGGGCGCAAGCTTGTCGATATAGATAATGTCATCGACCGTGCCCGACATGTTGCCTGCTTCGTCCTCTACGGCGATGCTGATGTTATATTGACCGCTGTCGCTGACGGCAAGGCCCGGCGTAAAATCCTGCCACGCGCTTTCGCCGAGTCTGTACACATACTTTTCGGGCGCACCCGTGCCTGTCCCAAGTTCGGGCATGGTCACGGTCACGTCCGTATTCGTCCACGTGTCGTGCGACAATGTCATCGCGGCCGGCGTATCCGGCACGGCCGTATCGATGTTGTCTATGGTGATGTTCTGCACATCCGATGTCTTGCCGGCATAATCTTTGCTGTATGCTCTAAAATCTGTGTTCTCTGTAACGGTGAATGTATGCGGCGAGCCCGCGGTGACAAAAGCCTCGTTTATATAGATACCCTCAAGGCCGCTGTCGCCGTCCGCAGCCGATACCGTCACCGTGATGCTGCCGTTTGTCCAGCTTGTGTTATAGTCGACGGTGCAGGTTGGCGGCGCGGCGTCATGAATAACGAGGCTCGTGTTTGTGAACACAACCGTGTTGCTGCTTTCCGTATTCGTATTTTCCCCGTACAGGTGTATGAACATCGACCGTGTGCCTGATGGTATCGAGGCGTTTGATGAAAGAGGCACATTCCCCGAAACCGCCGCGTCGGGCTTTGCAAGCGCGACGGAAGAGATGACGTGCAGATAGTTTGAGTCGCTGCAAAACGAGACGGTCACGGTGGGCACGTCGTTTTCAGAGCCGTCCACTCCTTCCAAGTCCACATAGGTCATCGTCGAAAAATCAATCTCGAGCCCACCAAGGTCGACCGATGCCGAGATGTTTGCACTCGGGTCGTTCAGCTGTATATAGCCGATCGCTTCTCCCGAATCATCCGTCATCGTCACGGTTGTGCCGCTGACCGTGGCTCCTGTATACGCATACCCGAATGTGTTGTTCGTGATGTTTTCGTTATCATAGCCCTGGAATGCATATGTACTGGCGCCCAAAGCGGTGATATCGATTCCGAATAGCTGCAGCATCAATGTGATACAAAGCAGCAAGGAAAGCAGCCTGATGCCGTTTTTTCTTAACTTTTTCCCTGCACCGATATTCATAAAAAATTTTCCCCCTGAATCTTCTCTGATTCAAACACCAACAAATAAATACATTATTCGACATGTTAATCCATATTTTATATGTTAATATAACCATATTTTTATTTATCGAATCAATAAAAAACGGTGAAATTATCCATAAATAACAAATAATTTGTATTATATGCTTAAATAAGTACCAGTTTTAACACGAGCAGGAGTATGATGCCCGGCACGCCGAAATAACCCGCGACAAGCGCACTGATCGGATTTATCGCGATGGTCACAGAGAATATGCCGCCTAAAAGGTTGATGAGCCATAGAAGTATTCCGCCCAGAATACCGCTGATGATAAGCTTTAAAATGATTTTCAAGGGAGCGAGAAGAAGCCATCCCGTGAAGTACAGCAATACAAGGCCGAGCGCGAAAAACAGTATCACCTGGAAGTCTATTCCCAGCCCCATATCAGCGCCCCCTTAAAAACCCCAAAAAGCCTTCGGCAGCCTCGCCGCAACAAAACAGCACAGTATCTATCACCCCCAAAAACCTTTGGTTATTCGGGGACTCCGTAATAAATACTATGCCGATAATTTTTATTCTATGATCGCCTTCTACTCCAAACCCGAAAGGTCTTCTTCCCTAATCACCACAGCGCCTTCGCCAAACATGCATGCGATATGCCACGCGCTTTCGCCGAAATCGGTGATCACCGTTTCCTGATATCCGTCCGCACCGGCGTTGCAGCAAAGACTTTGCCCGTCGACGTCGCGGGTATAATAGAGCCCCTGGCCGTTGACGTTGAAACCGCTGCAGGCGTCGGCCACGACTGTCTCAAGGCTCTCAAGCGCGAGCGTCATCCTTTTAATATAACCGTCCGCGCTGTCAATAAAATAGATCACGTCCTCGATCACATAAAACATCTCAACACTTTGATCGTATACGGTCTCTTTGTTGCCGCCGTCCATGTCCGCTTTGCAGATATATCCGCTGCCCGTGTCGATATAGTATATCGCCCCGCCGTATACGTTGAGGCAGCCCGCATTCTCTATCTCTGAAAAATCCGCCGCCTCTCCGTCAAGTCCCGCACAGCCGATGTTGCCGTCCCTTATAAAATACATCTTTGCGTCCTGTATCTGAAGCAAAGACACATTCTGGGCCAGCACAAGCGCCGGCTCACCCGTGTCGAGCGGCGCCTTGTACACGCCGTCCGGGCGGCAATAATAGAGGCAACCGTCGACGACGCTCATGTAAAGGCCGCCCTGTTCCAACACCAGGCTGCTTTCTCCCGTATCGGGATTGGAGCGGACGACGCTGCCGTAGTCATACGTTCCCTGTCCCGTATAAAGAAATATCAGCGCGTCGCCATACCTGACCGCAAACCCGTAGTTCAAAATGTTGCCCGTCGTCGTACCGTTGATATAGACCTCTTCTTCACTGTCCGTCCCGACTAAATTTTCCATCAGCGAACAGCCGCTAAACATTAACGCCGCGGCCGTGATGATGGCGATGAAAACAAAAAGCTTCTTTTTCATTTTGGTCCCCTGCCTATACAGAAAAAAATCCGGCGCCCGCAATGGCCAAACGCCGGATGATTTTATGTTATTACGCTTTTCCAGCGCACCCAAGCACGTACTCGATCTTATGCTTCACCATGTCCTTGATGGCCGCCCTTGCCGGCTTTAAATATTGCCTCGGGTCAAAGTGGGACGGATTCTCCGCGAAGTACTTTCTGATCGTGGCTGTCATCGCAAGCCGCAGATCCGAATCGATGTTGATCTTGCAGACCGCGCTGCCTGCCGCTTTTCGCAGCATATCCTCGGGAACGCCCTTTGCGCCCGGCATATCGCCGCCGTATTTGTTGATCATCTCAACAAACTCTGGGATAACGGACGACGCGCCGTGAAGCACGATCGGAAACCCGGGGATCCGTTTCACAACTTCGTCAAGTATGTCAAAACGAAGCTTTGCCTCTCCCTTGAATTTAAACGCGCCGTGGCTTGTGCCGATCGCGATCGCCAGAGAGTCAACGCCTGTTTTCTCCACAAATTCCTGAACCTCTTCGGGCTTCGTATACGAAGCGTCCTCCGACGACACCTTGATCTCATCCTCGACACCCTCAAGCCTGCCAAGCTCGGCCTCGACAACGACGCCATGGTCGTGCGCATAGTCGACCACTTTTTTTGTCAGCGCGATGTTTTCCTCAAACGGGTGATGCGAACCGTCAATCATCACGGACGTAAAACCGCCGTCGATGCATTCACAGCACAGCTCATATGAATCGCCGTGGTCAAGATGAAGACAGATCGGAAGCCCCGTATCTTCGAGCGCGGCTTCGACCAGCTTTCTTAAATAAATGTGGTTGGCATACGCCCTTGCGCCTTTTGACACCTGAAGGATCAGCGGCGCCTGAAGCTCTTTAGCCGCCTCCGTGATCCCCTGTACGATCTCCATGTTGTTGACGTTAAACGCGCCGATTGCGTACCCGCCGTCATACGCCTTTTTGAACATCTCTTTGCTTGTTACCAATGGCATTTTAAATTCTTCCTCCTCATATATAAATATAATATTATTAATTTTAACCTCTTCAACACCGTATTATATATCATATTGCCTGTGAATGAAAGAAAAAAGTTTCTGACGTGATGAATCTTTTATCACTTCCGTATGATGGCGAGCGTGATATTGCCCGATCGCCCGGTTTACTGTATAATGCAACAAGGAGGGGATCGTATGTTGAATGTGGTTGTTATAGACGCCCAGGGCGGCGGACTCGGCGCCGCGATCGTCAAGAAACTGCGCGACAGATATGGCGATCAGATCGATATCCTTGCGCTTGGCACAAATGTGGCCGCCACGACCGCGATGAAAAAAAGCGGCGCGGCGTGCTGCGCGACGGGCGAAAACGCGATCTGCTTTAATCTGCGGTCTGCCGATGTGATCATGGGTGGTATCGGCATCATCGCCTCGTGCGGTATGCTTGGCGAGATCACACCGCTGATGGCAAGAGCCGTCGCCGAAAGCAGTGCAAAAAAGATACTGATCCCGATGTCAAAATGCAACATCATCGTGCCCGGTACATTAGATCTGGCCGTCAAAGACCTGATCGATACCGCGGTCGACGCCATCGCGCCTATGCTATAGCCTGGTTTTCGATGATCTGCGTTTTTTTGAGTATCGCGTCGTCGCAGTCCTGCACGGCCATGGCGCTTGGTGCGATCACATAGATCATCACCGTACAGTCATATTCGTCAAAGTATTTTGCGTACACCCGGCCATACAGTGTCAATATCTCAAAATCGCTTTCCACCGTCTGCATCGGCCGGCCGTACTGCAGATACGGCGTTTTGTATCCTGCGTAGTTGTGCGCGGCGCCGTTCGCCGTGATCGTTGCGTCGACGCGCGTCCATCCGCCGCTGCCGGCGTATTCTAAGCCCCGGGCGATGCTGTACTCATCGACGGCAAATGCCGTGTCACCGCATCCAAAATCCGCGATGACAAGCTGTGTATAATCATACCTGACCGCAAGCGCCACGTCATCGACTTCGATATCACCGTCGTCAGAAAAACCGAAAACGCCGCCGCTTTCCTGCACGGCATACGCGCCGTAAAACGACGAATATTTGTCGCTCGCCCCGTCATAGATCGACGACGTTCTTGTCACAAAATCAAACGCGCCGAAGCTGTACATGATCGACATATCCGCGTCGATGCCCGACCAGCCTTTAAACCCGTCCGCGTTATACGTCATCACAAACGGATACCAGCCCTCTCCCGCCGGCATGTCGACCGAAAAGCCGTTTTTCTCCATCACGCTGTCGGCGCTGTGCTGTGCGGAATAGACGCTCATCACGGCATAGCTTCTAAGCGGATAAAAAAACCAGAACACGAGCGCCGCGGCGACGGCGATGATTGCGATCACAATAACTTTCTTCATACCATTGAGTATACCACGCCGTTTTTATATTGCTAATTCTTTTTTATAAAAACGTGCGGCGCTTGCAAATAAAAATCGCTAAAAGTATAATAACGATAGCGCTTATTAAAAGGAGTATTCTTTGAGAGAAAACAAAAAAACGCGGGTCGTCTGCGGTATGTCGGGCGGCGTCGATTCGGCCGTCGCGGCATATCTGCTCAAAGAGCAGGGCTATGACGTGCTCGGCGTTTTCATGAAGAACTGGCAGGACGACGGCGAAGGCTGCAGCGCAGCGGCGGATTTCGAGGACGTGAAATGCGTCTGCGCCTCGCTTCAGATACCATACTATACGGTCAACTTCGAAAAAGAATATTACGATCGGGTATTCTCGTACTTTCTCGACGAGTACAAACGCGGCCGCACGCCGAATCCCGATGTGCTCTGCAACGCCGAGATCAAGTTCGCGGCGTTTCTTGACCACGCGAAGCTGCTCGGCGCGGAGAAGCTGGCCACCGGGCACTACGCAAGAACAGGCGGAGATCTCGGCGCGAAGCTCTGTAAAGCGGCGGACAAATCAAAAGACCAGACGTATTTTTTGTGCATGCTGAGCAAAGCGCAGCTTGAGGACGCCATGTTCCCGATCGGCGGCATGCAAAAAAGCGACGTCAGGGGTATCGCCGCCTCGCTCGGGCTTTCCGTTGCCCATAAGAAAGATTCGACCGGCATCTGCTTCATCGGCGAGAGAAAGTTCCGCGATTTTCTCTCCGGCTTTCTGCCCGCGCAGCCGGGCGATATCAAAACGCCGGACGGCAGGACCGTCGGGCGTCATCAGGGCGTCATCTATTATACGCTGGGACAGCGGCGCGGCCTCAACATCGGCGGGCGAAGAGACGGCACGGGTGAGCGGTGGTTCGTCGTCGGCAAAGACGTGCAAAGCAACATATTATATGTCGAGCAGGGTGAAACGGACGCACTATACGCGCGCGCGCTTCTGGCTACAGGCATGAACTATATCGGCGGCCGGCCGGAGGGTGATTTTGCGTGCGCCGCGAAATTTCGGTACCGCCAGGGCGACCAGCGCGTGCGCGTGTCGCGGCGTGACGGCGGCGAGTACATCGCATTTGAGCAGCGCCAGCGCGCGGTCACACCCGGGCAGTATGCCGTGCTCTATCAAGGCGACGAATGTATTGGCGGCGGCGTGATCGACAAAGTCTATTATTAGGAGGCACTGATGGCGTACACACCTTCAAGCGAAGAAGAAAAACAGTTTTTACAGGATTATGACCCGTCCGGATATCAGAATCCGGCGGTCGCGGCAGACACCGCGCTGTTCGCGCTCTGCGGCGACGCGCTCATGATACTGCTGATCAGACGCGGCGGTTATCCATACAAAGGCAAATGGGCGCTGCCCGGCGGATTCGTGGACATCGGCGAAGAACTGCGCGCCGCTGCGGAACGCGAGCTTTTCGAGGAAACTGGCATTTCTGGCGTCTACCTCGAGCAGGCGTTTGTCTGGGGACGTGTCGACCGCGACCCGCGCCAGCGCACCATCACGGTCAGCTTTATAGCGCTTTCTGATGGCTCAAAGCTGAGCGCAGAAGCCGGTGACGACGCTGCCTGCGCGGAATGGTTTGCTTTGGGCAGCTTTCAGAAAGAAACGGTCGACGGCACCACATACATCCGCTATAAGCTGCGCAGCAAAGCAGAGACGCTCAGTCCAATCGTCTCGTATCCGCAAGGGCGCCCGCAGGAGATATCGTGTGTATTCCCGGGCGGGCTTGCCTTCGACCACGCCGAATCAGTCGCATATTCGTTCGAGTGTTTAAAGCAAAGAGTCATGCATGAACAGTTCCTCTTGTTTGCGTTTGAAAACGAGCGTCAAGGGGAACTGGCAAAAGAAATTATACTCGATATCTGAGTTTTCAGATATCCTCTTTTCTGATTAAAAACGGCAATATGTTATACACCAGCGCACAGGCGGCGAGCCCCAGAATGCACCATACCGGCTCTGTGTTTTGTATCGCCGACAGCCACCTTGACGGTAATATGAAAGAAAATGCGTTGAATACGCCCGTGTTTGGCAGCGGTATCAGCAGCGAAGAAAACATCACGGTCTAAATGGTGATAATCGAGATCGCAAGCATCAGCACCGTCTGGTTTTTAAGGCGCGATACAAGCGACGCGATGCAGCCTAACTTGAGCACATACAGAACAAACATGAGCAGCAGCGGCAGTATCAAATGGCCGGCGCCCGAAAGCCCAAACGCGGCAAGCGGCACGGCAACGCACGGGAATATGTAGAGTGTGTCCGCGATCGATACGGACAGCCGGTAGCGTTCCATCGAAAACGCGCGCGACTTCAGCCTGGCCGAGAAATCGGCGTTCTTCTTCGTCATCGCGAGCCCCGACAGCATAAAGAAACAGCAAAGTGCGGCGAGAAGGTATATCGACGAATACGCGGCGTCCAGAAGCGGCGTCACCTCGCCCGTCTCTGCCGCGGCGTTCTGGCGGACCAGCGATATGATCGGCTCATCCGTGCCCGCGTTCACGTCGTCAAACACCGTTTGATAAAGCGCGTCTCCGCCAAGCGTACGGGCGGCGTTCGCGCTGGTACAGGTCAGCCAAAGGCGCATCGCCTCTCCGCCCACGCTTTCGGATATCACGCCAGCGGCCGTGCTGTACGGCGACCTCAATATCTGCAGCGTCTCTTCAAAATCACCGCTCTTGACGGCCTCCTCAAACCCTTCCTTGATCACGAATACGCCCTCAAGTTTGCCCGTCTGCAGATTCGCGATAAGCGTTTCCTCGTCGTCAACCGTTACCCATACGACATCCAGCGCCTGCACATTTTTTAGCAGAAGCCTTGAAAAGTTCGTGTTATCCTCGTCGATCCAGCCGATCGGTACGGGCGCGTCGGGAATGATGAGGCCGATAAAAGGAGAAAACGCAACAACGAGCGCCAGCGCGAAGAACACGATGCCGTACGCCGTCGTGAAAAGCGATTTGAGCCTATATTTGATTGTCGAAAAGAAGAGGCTCACTTTGTCCTCCTTTGAAACCGCTTGATGCTAAGCGGCAGCATCACCGCGAGGTACGCGAACAGTGTGGCCGCGAACACTCCCGTGCCGCCCGCGCGCCCATCGAACATGCCGGATACCCCGAGCCGGAGCGCGGCCGAAAACGGCGTGTAGTATGACACGTCGCGTATGAATGCCGGCATGTACGCGGACGGGACAAGCAGCCCGCCCAAAAGCGCCAGCGCGACCGCGCTTAAAAACGCGGCTCTGACCGCCACCGCAGAGGTCTTTGAAAAAAGCCCGGCAAGCATCATGCCAAGGCTCAGGAACCCGCAAAGCAGTATGCCGCCCGCGAGCAGCACAAGCACATTGCCTGAAAACGCTGATGCCGCGCCGGCAATCACGCAGAGCGCGGCCGTTAAAACGGCGAATTGTATAAATAAAAACAGGCTGCCCGCAAGCCATCGCGATATAAAACACGTGGCCGGCGTATGCCCTGAGAGCAGCTGCCTGTGGATCAGTCCGGTCGCATAATCATCGGCCGTGATGCGCGCGATCGGCATGGCGCCAAGCGCGGTGAAAAGTATCAGAAAACTTGCGGCATAGTATTCGATCGGCAGCGCGCCGCCAAGCGGAGAGGTCGTGTCCGTCTCCTCGTACAGCGCCGACCGTGACAACACGCTCGAAAAAAACATGCCCGTGGTCTGTTTGTACATCGCCGCCGCCGTTTCCTGTTCGACGCCCGCTTCCCTGCTGTCGGCATCGAGCATATTGACCGCGTGCTGGGCATGGCTGACAAGCTCCGTGCCGGAGAGAAGCGTTTCAAACAAAAGCGCGTCTTCAAGCGGCATATCCGGGTTGCCATAGTAAGTGATCGACACGGTGCCGCCGCTTTGAAGGGTTTGCTGCATATCTTTTGGTATATGAATATAAGCGGCCGCGCCTTCTTCCACCGCCTCCATGCCTTCCTGTTCGCTGCCGACAAACCGTGTTTCGATCAAACCGCCAAGCGTTTCGCTCTCGGTCAGTCCCTGTAGTATGGACACGGTCAGCGGATCGTCATCCTCGTTGAACACCGCCACACTGAAAATCTCTGTCCGCACGTCCGCGAAGAAGTACGGCGCGACGGCAAACGATATCAGCAGCACCAGCAAAAGCGGCGCCGCGACGGCGATGATGATGGCTGACCTGTTTTGCAGCAGCCTTTTTAGATCGACCGCGAACAGTTTTCTCATCGGTTACCCGCCGAACAGAAACTGCATAAGATATGCAATT
>JAQTSP010000186.1 GCA_028711205.1 Eubacteriales bacterium
TGATCCGACCGATGCCCTGAAAACGTCACGTTCTTTTCATGGGATTCTTTCAGCAAATATCTTAACCTTCGCCTCAGCCTCTTGCAGTCAGCGCCCGAACTCTCCAGCAGTTCCCGAAAACCGTCGATTTCTTCGCGCACATCTTCCCAGCCGCCCTGCCCGATCATTTTCAAGTTATTGATTAAATATTCATCCTCCATATCCACGATTTTGCATAGCCCAATAAAGAGATGCTCGACTTCAATTTTTTCAAACCCATACGTTTTTGCTTCCATGGCAGCAATGGCAAACGCGATTTCCGAGGCAATGGTCATGATCGGCATAATGGATTTCCTTTCTTTCCGTGCCCGTCACGGCATATTTTTTTGCTATCCTTCTATCGTCAGGTTCATACCCGGTTTGGTATAAACCTTTGATAAGGCCTTTTCCGCTCTGTCCAGATCGATGCCGCATGCCGTACATATCTTTTTTGTCTTGGCACTGGCATGCTTTTTATACAAAAATGCCCACCACAGATCCTGTTCCCTTGTATAGGGGCTGTCTGCAAGACGCGCAAACTCCTCCGCCATATGGATACACTCGATATAATTTTGTGTCATGGCAATCTGTCCTTCATATAAGCCCGCCTTTTGGGTATCATCGATCTTTGCGCAAACCTCCGGCGATGTGACGCCTGCCTCCTTTGACAATACTTCTTTAAATATACTGCTCTCGGATACCAGCCCAAACAGAAGATGCGACAGCTCAACGCTTTCGTGCTTCTTCTTTCTGGCAAACTCTTCGCTTTTTCTTAATATCGCTTCGACCTCACCGGTATACATTATATCCATCGGGCTTACCGGCCCGTTCGGCGGATGCAGCGCCCAAATGTCAATGGCCCTCAGCCATTTTGACCGGTCAATTTGCGATTCGCCCGCTTTCAATGCGTCATTAAAGGCCAGGCCGCCGTTTAACGATGTTATTCCGGTGCTTTCAACAATTATGATGTTTCCTTCGTCTCTCTCCTCCCGGATAATGCCGGCGTCGTCAATGACCGCTCTTGCCCCCGGAGCGACGCCCATCCAGCAGCCTGTCAACGCATGAACAGGATGCCCCCGGCTATCACCGAGCAGTATGACCAGCGGGCATAATCCCGCCCGTTCCAGGCAGGAAGCCAACAGTATCGATAAATCAATGCATGTGGCGTTTCCCTTCGCAGCGGCCTCATTGCCGCTTATCGATACGGGGCGAATTTTCTGATACCCGATATCATCAATATGATTTATAACAGGGTGTTCATACGCGAGTCCGCTGTTCTCCCGCAGGTATTCGTAGATTGTTTCGAATATCAGGTGTTCGGCACGCGCATCGCCCGACCTGACCAAGGCGCCAAACGACCTGCTCTCTGCCCGAAGATGCAGACTTTCTTCCGCGTTTTTCACGATACGGCCGACGGCATCATTGAACGGAGACACATAGGCCGCAATCGCTTCCCAGCAGCTTCCTTCCAAAGGGATATCCCATAAACCCATCATGATGATTTCCTTCTGGAACCTCTGCAGAACGCATCCGTACCCGATTTCAAAAAGCAAAGCCGTCTTGACCGGATTTATTAAACTCCTGACTGCATAATAATTCAATGCAATATCAGAAATATCCACATATGCTTTTTCATACTCTTTTAACCGGGGAATGTTTTTCACCAGCTTGTTGCTGAACCCCGGTATTTCCAGTTTCAAATAAAACCCGTCCATGCTCCCGCTGCCCGTGTTGATCACATAAAACGCATTGCGGCCAAACTTATAGCGGTGAAAAAGCGGATAATATACAAGCCTGTCATAATGGCCGAACAGCACCGCATTTTCAAGTCTGGCCACCATCCAGCCTGCGGGGATCACCATCCACACGGTGGCGCCCGTTTTTACCGGCTCGCCGGCCGGCAATTCATATTCAACATCTTGTTTTATTTTTTTTGCGCCGATAAATGTACCGTTTTTGCTGCCGCAGTCGATGATAAATACCTTATTATTTCTGACGGCGATCAGGCAATGCCGGCCGCGGCTGACCTGCATATCCCATTCCAGATTGATACCGGGGACAGTATCGGCGGATTTGCGGCCAACGGCAACCGTGCCTTCTTTGAGTTCAAGTCCGTCAAACTTTCCGCCGCTTAACAGTACAAATCGCATTTTCCATACTCTCCATTATTCGGGCTATTTTAAGACAAAAATATTATATTCGCCGTCCGGCAGTTTATTGAATTCTGCCAGATAATAATCGTTTGCCGCATATTGATTGAATTCCGAAACAAAAAATGTTTCGATGTCATTCTTTGCGGACAGCAGCGAAACAAAAGGCGTATCCGTTTCGCTTTCGGGCCAGTACAATACGCTCACTTTACGTTTGCGCGAATCGATGACGATCCTCGCTTTTCGTTTGTCATGGCTGCCGAAAACCTCCATGACCCGTGCCTGAATAAGGCTTGCATCCGCTAAAACCACCTCGTCAAACAGTTTCAGGGCTTCATCTCTACCGCCGTTAAACAACTGTTCTTCTCCCGCCCTGATCTTTTCTTCCGTATTCAAAACGTCAGGCGTACCCATACCCAAAGCAACCGGCCGCATTTGAAACTTATATCGTGAATCAGTACCGGCCGCGGCCGCCGCAATCTTCTTGACATTGTTTATAAACAGCTTTGCCGTCATGTCAATCTGCATGTCAAGACGGCCGGCCCGTTTCTTACGAGCGCCCGCCGGTGATGTTTCAGCGATGTTAATTACAGCGTTTAAGGCCAGCCATTTCAGATATGCTTTGCCGTGCTCCTTCATCGACCACGTTTCCCACAGATCTTCAAAATGATCTTTCAAATAGAAAAATGCCCTCATCTTATCTGCGCACCGGCTGCATAGCGAAAAATGAGAATCCATCAGCATGTTTTCTTTTTCACTGAGGCCACCCCAAACATACCGCAGAAAATCATCATCGTTTAAATGCTTCATTCCCTTCATCCTTTCCGTTCATACCTGATATACATAAGAAATACGGATTTCTAACGGTAAAAATATCAAAAAATTATCTTTTGTTTTTCGAGATATCCGATTTTGCGGGAAATATATCGCTACAGGGAGGGATTTTTTTAAGATTGCAATAACCGCACTTTTGATTACCGTTTAAGATCTCTGTTTCGGACAAATCGTCAATCGAATCAACCGTTATGATGTTTTTCAGCCGTTTTTTCAGCCGATAACACCAATTGGAGATCGTATCGGATATTTCTTTACCGCTTTTTTCTTTTCCATCTTTTTCGCAATATTCTTTTATGCTTGTGTCTTTAACAAGTTTTGCTGCAATGTCGCCATGGTAATCCAGCGATATGCCGTCATATTGCATCAACTCTTTTACGGCAAGCTCTAACCTTATCTCGACAGGCCGCAGCAATAAATAAATACGCTCCAGCTCTTCCTGCTCAAAAAAAGAGGCCGACGCATATTCTTTCTTGAATCTGTTCAACAAATAGGACAGCGGATAAGTTTTATTGCTGTTATAGAAATCCAATATCCGGCCTTCAAGCGCCCGGTTGCTTTGCTTCCCATAAACCAGTTTCGCAAACCCAAAAGCAAGCTGCTGGTGCGGGTACCCTCCGCAAAGAAAAACCAGGCGGAATAACGCCTGATAGGCATATACCCTTAAATGCATTTCTTCCTCAAGCTCATACACCCTTTCGGGAATGTCCGTATCAGACAAAGCGTTTATTGCCTGGTCATTGATATCAACAAGAAATTCACGGCCTTTCTTTTTCCGGTCAAACCACTGTTTGATACTGTATTCGGCAACGCGTCTGGTTAAGTATGTATAAAAAGCGCTTGCCTTCGGATCGTATCCGCCATCTTCATAAGGAAGACTTGTCTTTTTAAGTACGTCCAGCCATATGATCTGTGATAAGTCCTCCAAATCGGCTTCCTGATAGCCATAAATACGTACCTTCATATATCCGAAAAGCGGCTTTTGATATAACGCCACGATCTTATCAAACGCGCTGGTGTCTCCGGCCTTGACTTTATCCAATAAATCGACAACTGTTTTGTTGTTTCCAGTAAACATTTGGTTCCAACTCTTTAAAATGAATTTTAATAACCATTACCATACATATTAGAGAAAATTTTGTCATGTTTGGTGCGTTTATTATATACCAATGTTTTGTATATTTCAATTCATACGTTCAATGAACATATAGGGAACCACTGATTAAATGAGGTGTATGTATTTGTGAGATGGTTAGTACAAATTGTGATGCAAATTGCCGGGATACGCTTAAAACCTCAAACCGGCGCAATCCGCAGCGCCAGCTTCATGCAGGTCCGGCTCTTACGAACCGTGTCCTTGATCAGCGGTGTCTTTTGGCGCATATGTCAGCACCCGGCTGCGCGCCGCCATACTTTCGTCCAGCCTCGACACGGGCGTGCTGTACGGCGCGCCCTTTACGGTCTCAGGGCCGGTTTCGGCTTCTCCTGCGATCTGTATCATGGCATCAATAAACGCATCCAGCGTCTCAACGCTCTCCGTCTCCGTCGGTTCTATCATCATTGCCTCTTTTACGATCAGCGGAAAGTAGATCGTCGGCGGGTGATAACCAAAATCGAGCAGCCTTTTCGCGATATCCAGAGCGGAGACGCCAAGCTCCTTTTGTTTGGCGCCTGAGAAAACCACTTCGTGCATACAGGGCATGTCGAAGGGCAGCCTAAAATACGCTTTTAATTTGTTCAT
>JAQTSP010000187.1 GCA_028711205.1 Eubacteriales bacterium
CCCTGAATATGTTGACGATACCTTCGCCGGATGCGACAGTCACGACCGCCATTTCCTTTTTCTCTTTTCTTATCTCCGGCTCGCTGATCTCGGTATGCTGTTCTCTCATGTTATCGATTTTTATCTTTGAAAGCTCGCCGAACCGCAACGCGAACTGAAGCGCCTTGCCCGGAACATTCGTATGGACGTGCGTTTTGACAAGCTGCAGATCGCCAACAACAAGCACGCAGTCGCCGATACGCATCAATTTTTCCCTGTATCTGTCGATATCCTGCTGTGTGACAGATTCATATATGTTTTTGATAAAAAACTCTGTGCAGTACGTAAATTCTATGTCTTCGGTGCTGATCGTGTCCGAGAAATTCGCGGATATCTCCTGATCAAAAGAAATATCGTCGGTGATCGCTTCTCCGTCAAGCGCCATTTTAAACCCGCGGTATATGACCAAAAGGCCCTTGCCGCCGGCGTCAACAACGCCTGCTTCCTTCAAAACCGGAAGCATGTCAGGCGTCTTTTTCAGCGTGAGCGCGCCCTGTTCCAGCACAGCGTCCATCATCATGAATACATTCTCGCCTTTGCTGGTGCTTCGGCTTGCCGCTTTTGCCATGTCTTTTGCGACGGTGAGTATCGTGCCTTCCTTCGGCTTCATCACTGCCTTGTACGCGGCGTCAACGCCCTCCTGCATGGCTTTGGCAAAATCGCCCGAATACGCGGCATCAAGGCCGGCAAGGCTTTTTGCGAGGCCGCGAAACAGCTGGGACAGTATCACACCCGAGTTGCCTCTGGCGCCTTTGAGCGCGCCAAGAGAAAGCGCGTCGCCAACATAGCATATCTTGGAAGCGTCGGCCGATTTGAGCTCTTTGACTGCCGACATCATCGTCAGCGACATATTCGTGCCCGTGTCTCCGTCCGGGACAGGAAAGACATTGAGCGAGTTGAGGTTTTTTTTATTTTTTTCAAGCAAAGCGGCTGCTGAGAAAATCATATCCTTAAACAGCTCGCCGGTGATCCGCTGATGCATAAATATATTCCTCCCTTATACCCGGATACCGTTAACAGTGACGTCAACTTTATCGACATTGAGGCCGGTGATGTTTTCTACCCTGTATTTGACTGTATCAATGACATTTGATGCGACAGCGGAAATTGACACGCCATATTCGACGATGACAAACAGATGGATATGCACAAGCTCGCCGTCCGTTGTGATTTCAACACCTTTGTTGAGGTTTTCACCTTTTAAAAGCTCAACAATACCGTCCATGGCCTTTTGTGACGCCATTCCGACGATACCATAGCAGTCCATTGTCGCAACGCCGGCTAAATTAGATAAGAATTCGTCAGAAAATTCAATAATACCATAAGAGTTTTTCTGAATTACAGCCATTTCCGTCCTCCTAAAATATATGATGTGCTGTATCAATTACTCTAGCGACCTTAAATCTAACGCTTTTTTGACCTCCAGTCAAGCGATTTAATTAAAATGATAAGAAAATTTAATGTTTTAACCTTGCTAAAATCTTTAAGTGGTGATAAAATGATTTTTGCTTGATTTTTGATCGGATTATGAGAGGTGTGTAATTATATGGCAAAATTTTGCGAGATTTGTAAAAAAGGTATCGTATCAGGAAACACAGTTAGCCACTCCAATAGAAAAGCCAGAAGAACATGGTCTCCCAATGTGCAGCGTGTACGCGCTATTGTGGATGGTTCGCCAAAAAGAGTATATGTCTGTACGCGGTGTCTTCGCTCCGGTAAGGTTGTCCGCGGATAGTATAAATTGGCTGATTGGGGCTGCTTTTTAGCAGTCCTTTTTACTTTGCCCGAAACAAAATCTGCGGCTTTTGGTTTCGGGCAAAGCTATGTATTTATTTAAAAATCTTTTTCAGTATGCCGCGAAGGAACCTTGGCGCCTTTATGCAATATACTTTCACAATATTCACCTCCAAATGACATTAACATTTCCTTATCAGCAGGAAACAACCGATAACAATAAGTATCATACCAAGCAGCGCCAGCCATAGCCAGAACGGCATAAAACAAAGCATCAATATGACCCCGATAAAAATAAGAATACAGCATAATAATTTCCGAAAAAAACAGTTCCCGACAAACAAGTTATCACCTCCGGCAGCAATCACACCACAAAAAAACCGATCCTTGTTTATCATACGATTCATAGACTTGAAGTGTTACGAATTGAGAAAGTTCTTTACAATAAGGGCATATCCGCCTGTGATACTTATGACGGACTCACTTTTAAGCATGATATTGCTGATACCTCTTGAAGAGCCGAATGTCAGTTCGAGATTATCAAGCGGATATTTCAGATTGGTCGCGCTGACGCAGAGTTCACCCGTCAGCGGCAGTATGGAGATCGTTTGGCCGATGGCGCCGGCAAGGCAAAAAGCCCTGTCTGAGACCATGAGCTCGTTATACCGGTCGATAATACGGCAGCGTACGCCCGCCTTGTCTGCGCGCACAAGCATCATGATATTGGACAGCGTATGATCCATCCGCCGCCCTGTCGCACCGAGTATGACGATATCGTCGGCACCGCTTTCAAGCGCGTATCCCACAGCCGCCTCGGTGTCCGTTTCGTTTTTCTCCTGCTTGAGCCTGATCACCTTTGCGCCGTTCTCCTCAAGGTGATTGACGCACATGGCATCCGCGGTGTCAAAGTCGCCGATGAGCACGTGCGGCACGATGCCGTATTTGTAAAAGACGTCGGCCGCGCCGTCAACACCGATAACGATATCAGCGTTTCTTATATGGCTTTTCAGTAAGCGTTGTCCGGGCGCTGAGCCGCCCGATAATATCAGGTATTTCATTCCGGGGTCCCCGGCGACACAAAGCGTCGTTGGGGTGGTTTTTCCAATTTTAATCGGCTGATGACGTCTTTCGGATCGTCCGCAGAAAATATCGAGTTGCCCGCGACGACGACGTTCACACCGGCGTCTGTGACTTCCCTTACATTATGAGGCCCGATGCCGCCGTCCATCTCGATGTCGACGCTTAAGCCTCTTTCCCCGATCATGGCTTTGAGTTTTGCCGCTTTTCGAAGCGACGAAGGTATAAAGCTCTGGCCGCCAAACCCGGGGTTGACCGACATCAGCAGTACCATATCGATATTTTTAAGCACATAGTCGAGCACATCGAGCGGCGTATGCGGATTGAGCGAAACGCCGCATTTTTTGCCGGCTGATTTAATAAGCTGTAGCGTCCTGTCAAGATGGGCGGTCGCTTCCGCGTGGACGGTGATGATATCCGCACCGGCTTCGGCGAACTCAAGCACGTATTTCTCGGGCGCCTGTATCATCAGATGAACATCGAGCGGCAGTTTCGTATGTTTGCGCATGTCACGCACCATATATTGCCCGAACGTGATATTGGGTACAAACACGCCGTCCATCACATCACAATGAATATAATCGGCGCTTGTTCGCTCAAGCATCTTGATGGCATCATACATCTTTGTAAAATCCGCGGAGAGTATCGAGGGTGCAACTTTAATCATATTTTCTTAACCTCTTTTCCTGACATTCTTTTAATATTTCAAGATATCTTTGATATCTGTTCTTGCTGATTTTGCCCTTTTCCACGGCTTTTTTTACGCCGCAGTCAGGTTCGTCCGCATGCAGGCATAAAGAAAACCTGCAATCTCCGGCATACGGCGTCATATCGTCATAAAACAAAGACAGCTGTTCGGGAAGTATCTCGGTATCCTCAAAGAACGAAAAGCCGGGTGTGTCGACGACCGTGCCAGAAAACCCTTCGAGCACCATAAGCTCTGCATGCCGTGTCGTATGCCGGCCCCTGTCCGTCTTTTTTGAAAGACCGCCTGTTTCCAGTTCGATATCAGAGAAAAGCGCGTTCAATATCGACGATTTGCCCGTCGCCGACTGCCCGGCAAGGCACGTACATTTGTTGCCGAGAAGCGATTTTAAATGATCGAGTCCGTCTTTGGACTTTGCCGACACGCGGATCGTCTCGCAGGCGGTGGCATATTCATTATATACGGTATCGATGTGCCGATCAACGGCCATGTCACATTTGTTGATCACCATCAGCGGCGTTATCCCCGCTTTTTTTATGGAGATGAGCAGCTTGTCGCAGAGGAGAAAGTCGATTTTAGGGTTTTCCGCAGAGACGACGATGGCAACCATATCCACGTTGACAACTTTTGGCCGGATAAGCACGTTTTTTCTCTCTTCGATCTCCTCGATAAATCCGCCTGTACCTTTTTCCAGATTGAACAGCACATTATCTCCGGGCAGCGGAACAATACCGTCATTTCGAAAACGGCCTCGTGCTTTGCATTCGTGAACGCATCCATGTTCGTCCAGCACGTAATAAAACCCGCCGATGCCTTTTAATATCTTACCCTTATTCAAGATCACTCCGCCGAATAAATTCGACCTCAAACGTATAAGACTCAATATTGTTGATATAAACCCTCACCGTCTTTGTACCGCCGGATGAACACTCAAAATCAATATCCAACGGGAAAGATCCCGTATCGTCCGCCTGCCTCTCTTTGATAAAGTAAACGGTGGTTCCATTAATAACGGTTTCAAGTGCGACGCGAATTTTTGACCCCTTTTCTGATATCTCAATGTTTTTCTTCACATTGCCGATATATTCGTTATCTGTATACTGGCTGATCCACAGATCGATCTCTGTGGTATACGTTGTCTG
>JAQTSP010000013.1 GCA_028711205.1 Eubacteriales bacterium
GTTTATCGCTACGCTGTATCCAAACTGACCGCGATGGATGTCTAGCTCTTCAGCGAAGCCGCATATTGTTCAAATGCGGCGGGTGAAAGGGGTTTGGCGTAGTAATAACCCTGGAAGTTTTTGCAGCCAAGGCTCAATAATTTCTCTATTTGTTCGTCTGTTTCGACATATTCGGTGATGATATCGACACCGAGCGCATCGCAAACGAGTTTTAACGATTCAAATATCGCGGTACTGTATCTGTTTTTATGGATATCGATGCTGATTTCCCTGTCAATTTTCAGCGTATTGACATTGAGATATTTAAAGTATGTCAGTGACGAAAAGCCGGCGCCAAAATCGTCGATCGCGACACGGATGCCGGATTTTGACAATGCGCAGATCTTCTTAACAACATTGCTGTCTGCAAGCGCGGCAAGCGTTTCGGTGACCTCGACTTCAAGGCGGTTTCTCGGTATTTTCCGGCTGTCAAGCGTATTCAAAATGAACGGTATCAAATCGTCATTGTCGAACTGTCTGACTGAAAGGTTGATGCTGAACTTTGGTATATCAATGCCGTCGGTTATCCATTTTTTGAACTGATTCGCCGATTCGGCAACCACCCAGTTTCCAACAGGTATGATGATGCCGCTGTCCTCAAGAAGGCCGATGAACTGACTGGGAGGGACTTTGCCGAATACAGGGTGTGTCCACCTTAAAAGCGCCTCTACGCCATACAGCGAATGCGTATCGTGATTGTATTGCGGCTGGTATTCCAGAGAAAATTCGTTGTTGCAGAGAGCCGTGCGCAACGCGTTCATCAGTTTGTTCCGTTCCGCGATCTCATTTTCTTTCTGCGCGGAATATAACGCGTAATGTTCTTTTGTGCCGATGGCCTGGCCCAGCGCAAGGCCTGCTTTTTGCACCAGACTGTTTGGATCGTTCTCGTTATTTGATGATATGCAGATGCCGATATTGACCCCGGCAGAAATATACTTGTCTTTTACGATGACGGGATGCAGGAACAAACGCGTGATCAGCCCGGCAAGCGATATCGCGGAATTTTCCGGCGCAGCGTATACCGGCCTGGCAATGATGAACTCGCCTCCTTTCATGCGCGCAAAAATATCCTTATTCTTCACGTGCGGGGTAATCAGATCGACCACTTTTTTAATTAGAGCGTCGCCAAACTCATATCCGTAAAAACTGTTGATATGATTGAGATTGTTAATATCAAAAAGCATGGTAATGACCTGAAAACCATGAGATTCTGCGTCATGTAAAAGTTTTTCAAGTTCCTGTATCATATGCGTATGGTTGGGCAACCCTGTCAGGGTATCAAAAAAGGCGAGGCGTTTGACCTTGTTTTCGGCGCGCTTTGCTTCCGTGATATCCCTGATCGCAAGAATTTGCCCCATATAATCGTCTGAATGGTTATAGAGCGGCAGCGCTGAAAGCAGATAAACTTTGTCGTTGCGCTCAAACTCAATATTTTCATTTTTTTTATGAAGGCCGTTTTCAGGGAGCCTGTCGAAGAACTCATTGATATTTTTACCCAGCGCCCTGCTCTTTTGTACGGAAAATATTTTTTCCGCCATCGGATTCAGATCGAGCACGATATTGCAGTTGTCAAGCAGTATCGTGCCGTCGGTCGTGTTTTCAATGATCATGTCCCTTGCGAGGGGCTGCAGATCAAGAAGCTTCATGCCTGTGACAAGATAAGTCATCAGCGCGGCAGAAAACAGAAAAGCGACAGGCGTAAAATCTAAATATATATATGGTGTGCTTTTTAAGAAATACATGATGTTTGCGGTGATGGGCACAATCGCGCAGCAAAAAAGCACGATGGCCTGAGCGGAAAAAAACTTCGTGGTTTTGACCGACACGTATATGATATATGAGAAAGACACGCATGTCACAATATAGGAATAAGCGGTGCTGATGATAAACCCGAGTCCGTATTGAGGGACAAGGAACGTATATGCTGTTCCGGGGATACTGGTTATAGTCCATCCGGAATACATGATAAAATGCCAGATGTTTGTCGCCATCAGCAGCGAGACTGCTGCCGGAATGACAAAAAGAAGAATTGTTAACAAAGGACTTTTTATCTTTTTGGAAGGATTCGTATATCTGTACACGAATAAAGCAAAAAGAACGGGCAGGCTTGGTATTGATATATACTGTACCATAATGGCGATAAGCTTTTGCTTTTCGTTGACAAAGCAAAGCTCAAAAGTATAAGAAGCACACCAGATAACGACGAATATGAGCAGAGCCAATAAATGGCCTGCAGCGCGCGCATTTTTGCGTTTTCTTACGAATAGTGCGAGTAATGCACAAAGAAATGCCGTAACGAGAACAGGAATACAGTAAGGATTAAAAACAATAGCTGCCATACATTCACTCCGAATACACTCTCAGTTGTATTAAAAAAACATACCAACAGTTGATATATAACCAAATATAAACAAATGAAACGAATAATTGGATAATTTTAAATATTCTTTTGCAATACAGACATGGGATGTAATATAATAAATCATCAAAGAAAAGGAGGGCCTTTCGCAATGGTTTACATTATTGTCGGCGCGGTTTTATTTTTATTGATCATCTGGATCATTGCCTCGTATAACGGGTTTGTCAGGCTGAAAAACAGCATTGAAGAAGCGTTTTCCACGATGGACGTATATTTGAAAAAAAGGTACGATCTTATCCCGAATCTTGTTGAAACGGTCAAAGGGTATGCGAGCCATGAGAAAGAAACGCTGGAGCGCGTGATGGCCGCAAGAAACATGGCGGCGTCCGCGAAAACGATGGATGAGCGGGTCGAGGGAGAAAACATGCTTGCGGGCACGCTGAAGACGCTGTTTGCCGTGGCCGAGGCGTATCCCGACTTAAAAGCGAATACGAGCTTTCTCGAACTTCAGGGCGAGCTTAGGCGTATCGAGGACGAGATCGCGAACTCGAGGAAATATTATAACGCCGTTGTCAAAACGTACAATACCAAAAGAGAGGTCTTCCCGAGCGTCATCATCGCCGGGTTGTTCCGTTTCGAGAAAAAGCCGCTTTTTGAAGTCTCGGCCGAAGAGCAAAGGGAGAACGTCAAGGTACAGTTTTGATATGTCTTATCGTCGTGCTTACAAACCTGATTAACGGTTAGGGGGATACGAATGAAAAAAGTACTTTTGTTGGTTGCAGTCATTTTGATTGTGATGTGCCTGCCCAGGACGGCCTGTGCTGATGGCGAGTATGATATCGTCAGCTACGACGTGCATATCACCGTTTCGGAAAACAATATCGCTGACGTGACGGAAACGATCACGCTTGATTACCTGCAGCAGCGCCACGGATTTTATTTCTACCTGCAATACAGAGGTACGGGCTATCAGCTGATCGACGATGAATGGGTTGAATCGGGCTACGATCAAAACATCTATGACTTTAACGTCGATGGGTATGAATATTCGCTTTCAAGGGAGGATGGGTATCTGATCGCACAGATCGGTGACGCTGATATGCTTGTTTCTGGCGAGCACACGTATGTTATCACGTACAAATGCGACATGGGCGATAACGGTTATGATACGTTTGATGAGTTTTACAGGAACCTGATCTACTGGCAGCCCGGTTATACAATCGAAAATGCCAGTTTTACGATCGAACTGCCCGGAGATTTTGACGCGTCGCTGGCCGGCGTTACGATCGGCGAATACGGGTATGCGTACACCGAGGACGTTTACTGGGAGAAAGACGGCAACGCAATCACGGGCTATGCGCTCCGGCCAATGTACGGCGGAGAAACAATCACGGTCAGGGCGACATTCCCGGACAATTATTTTGCCGGCGAAAGCAACCCGATGCAAACGCTGACGTACGTCGTATACGGTATTTGCGCATTCTGTGTGCTTTTAGCGCTTGTACTGTGGATCATTTTCGGCAGGGATGAGCGTGTTTTCCCGACGGTCGAGTTTTACGCGCCGGACGGCATGACGCCGGCGGAGGCCGGGTATGTGATCGATGGGTGCGTCGACGACAAGGACGTGATCGCGCTGCTGCTGTATTGGGCGGACAAAGGATATTTGAAGATCGTCGAGAAGGAGAAGAATGAGTTCGAATTTGTCAAGCTGGGCGATCTGCCGGATCACGCCAGAAAGTTTGAAAGGACGATGTTTGACGACCTGTTCAAAGGCCGCGACGCCGTGGCCATTTCGAGCCTCAAGCAGTCTTTTTATACCACGATGCAGACAACAAAAACCGGCGTGTCAAACTATTTTGACGGTTCCGAAAAGCGCATGGTTTTTACGAAAGCATCCAAAAGATCAAGGGGCTTCATGGGGCTGTTGACGATGCTGCCCATTGCGGTTACGATGTTCATACTGGTAAACCGTGATGCGGGGAATATTTTCTGGGCGCTGGCTATCGCGGTTGTTGTGGCATGGGTCATCAGCAGGCCGGTGTCCGTACTGGTGGAATTGATGGAAAAATGGCGTTCGACACAGCCCGGAGCGAGGGCCGCAAAGCTGATACTCTATCTGCTGATTCTGGCCGTCGTGTTTGCGATGTATATCTTTGTCGTGCCGGCCGTTTTAGAAGGATCGGCTGCATTTACCGCGACACCCGCGATGCCGGTCACCTGTGCGGCGACATTTATCATGCTGCTGTTGATGGTGATCATGCGCAAACGGACAAAGCAGGGGAGCGAATGGTACGGCAAGATACTGGGCTTTAGAAACTTCATCGAAAAGGCGGAAAAAGACAGGATACTGAAACTGGTGGAGGAGAATCCTTCCTACTTCTATAACGTGCTTCCGTATGCGTATGTGCTCGGTGTTACAAACAAGTGGGCAAAGAATTTCGAGAGCATCGGCGTCGAACCGCCGCAATGGTACAGCGGGTATTACGGTGCGTCGATGTTTAACACGATCGTATTCACATCGCTGATGACGCGGCACATGTCCGGGTTCCAGACTGCGATGACGTCGAGGCCGTCAACGAGCAGCTACCGGGGCAGCGGTTATGGCGGCGGTTTCCGCGGTGGCGGCGGCGGGTTCGGCGGCGGCGGTTTTTCCGGCGGCGGATTCGGCGGCGGCGGCGGCGGCGGAAGCTGGTAAAGAATCATAACTGCGAACAGTTAAAAACGGCTCTGTTATTCGGCGGGGCTGTTTTTTTCGGGGTCCCCGGCGACGCGTAGCGTCGTTGGGGTGGTTATCGGAAGAAACATGTTGCAAGGCTTAACATAATAGATACCGCATAATTTTATGAGATACAGATTTATCTCCTCGGAAATATATAACATGATATATGTTATATTAATATAACATATCAAAGGAACATGTGTCAAGATATAATCGTATCGAGGTGAGAATAATGAAAAGTAATAGAATCCAAATACCCAAAAAAGAAAATGTAAAAGGTGAAGACGGATATAAAACTTTTTCAATACGCATTAAAGAAGAAACGGTTGCAGCACTTGATAAAATTGCAAATGAAAGCAACCGTTCAAGAAATGAGTTGATTAATATTTTTTTGGAATACGGTATCGAAAACTACGAAATCATAGAATGAGAAAGGCTCAAACATTGTCTGTATATAGGAAACATTGGAGTATTTCTTAAACTCTGGTATATCCTTATCACATAACGCCGTATGAGGGCTTTTTAAAATCTACTGATCGATTCGGGTTTGGTTGCTTTTATATTTGAGTGCCTGTTTATTTCGGAACACACTGTAATATCAAGGAATATAGTAAAGGGAAAGCTTAATTTTAAGGGAGTGAAAATGATATGAGCTGCTCGCCAAACCAGAATACGATGACGCAGGGGAATAATCAGGCAACCGCCATGCAGGCCGCGGGCGCGCCCGGGCTTGGCAAGGAGGCGCCCGATTTTACGGCAATGACCACGGAAGGTATCAAAAGCCTGTCCGATTATCGCGGAAAATGGGTGATTCTCTTTAGTCATCCGGGGGATTTCACCCCGGTTTGTACGACCGAATTTATCGCTTTCGCGCAGCGCTGGCAGGATTTTCAGGACAGAAACGCGGAGCTGATGGGGTTGTCTATCGATTCGAACGCTTCTCACATCGCTTGGATCATCAACATATACCGCAATACGGGTATCGAGATCCCGTTCCCGATCATCGAGGATAGGGATATGGCGATATCGAAAATGTATGGTATGATACAGCCGGGCGTCAGCACGACGGAAACGGTCAGGAACGTTTTCTTCATCGACCCGAACGGTATCATACGCGCCAAGCTGATTTATCCGCTGACAAACGGCAGGAATATCGGGGAGATATTGCGGCTTCTGGACGCGCTTCAGACAACAGATGCGCGGCAGGTTGCGACGCCCGCGAACTGGCGGCCCGGATATCCGACCATCATACCTGCCCCGAAAACAGTCAGCGCCGCGAAAGAGAGGCTCGATTCGGGAGACAACTGCATGGATTGGTATTTGTGTTATAGCCCGAACGAGAGTTAGGGAATCACTGAACATGAGGGATGTTGTATTTGTGAGAAGGTTTTGCATCCTTCGAGGAGCGGAACCGCAGAAATAGCCGCTCTGCAGCACGGTAGCACATAAACCCGGCCGCACAGACAGCATGAGGGATGAATCAGCGGTTTTCCACTGTGGTATGCCTGTGTCCTCCTCTTTTATGGAGGATACGGGCAGTTCGCCTGTCTCATCAATCGTATCATCGCTGCCTTTTATCTGACGATTGGCGTGTTGTTTTTTTGTATGCTTTGTTAAAAAAACCTCCGGCGGCATAATTTTTGCATAACAGGGAGATACTAAATGAAAAATATGCTTGAAGGAGATTTTTGATGCAGACATTAAAATGCGAGGCGTCGGATTGCATGTATAACACAAACAGCCAGTGCGCCGCGAACGTCATCCAGGTCAACGGCACAAGAGCGCAGACGTATTGCGACACGTATATCAAGGACAGTGCATTTGTCGCGGCAGGCAAGGAGAACATGGGCGTGCTGACGGGCAGCGTGGCGGCAGACACCGAATTCGGTTCGGATTTGACGGGATC
This sequence comes from Eubacteriales bacterium, assembly GCA_028711205.1. Lineage (GTDB taxonomy): Bacteria > Bacillota > Clostridia > Christensenellales > SZUA-584 > JAQTSP01. The sequence continues at coordinate 7,024 of JAQTSP010000013.1, forward strand.
GCCGCGAATTTCCTGCACCGTGACAAAATGCGCGTATAACAATTCCTTTCATTGCAGGGCGGACGGTGTCGAGATAGACAATCCTTCTGATACAATGATGTGCAATTGCAAAACATACAGGCCAAAATAGTAACAACCCAGTGCGGAAGGATGCTTAGAATGTAATATTTGTATAAGAAAAACCACAGTCAAAGCTGTGGTTCTTCTTCGCCTTTTCGGCAAAAATTTAATGCAGGGGATGGTTTATATTCTTTTTTGCAGATAAGTTATAAGACGTTGCTATAAACCATGGTACATTTCTTTGTTCGGTTGTTGGTGCAGATGGTTCATCATAAGACAAACCAATAAGTGTAAATGTTAGTGTATGTTCTTTTATAAATGGTACATCCCCTTTTTATTTATGCCCTGCGAATCAGGGCTTAGGCGCGTTCCAGAGCCGAAGGGTAAAGAAAAACTTCTTATAACTTCGGCGGCCGGGCTGTCATGTTAAAAAATTTAGACCCCATAGCTTTGCGTCCCCGCCTTTCGGCGGGTTTGCCATTATCGACTAAAAAAAGTCAATTTGTCTTTATAAACATTTTCTAATTGTTATATACCACCAAAATAAACTTTTAAACATTTTTTTTGAAAGGAGTCTAATTCGCCTGTTAAATGGGTAATATGATAATAGACGGATTTAAAGTATTGACAAACATACCAACACAAATATATAATAATCATGGTCGTGGTGACTGGCATTCCTTTAAGTACGTCTAATCCCAAAAGTTTGCATAAATATTTATAGGACGTCGTTTTTATTATTCAAAGAATTCATTTTTGTATAATTTATATATATATCAAAGGAGACTAAACAATTGGATATTAGTTTGTTGAAAGAAAAGAGCCTAATGGACTTAAGAGAGATCGCAAAAATGGCTGGTGTTAAGTCTGTGACAAAATACCGGAAAAGCGAGCTTCTCGATATTCTTTATGATCTTGATAGAAAAGCAAAGAGCGAGCAGATGCCGGAACAGGGGGAGACATTTATTCCCGCATATCAGCAGGATGCTTTAGACCAGATCGAGGAGAGAGAGAACCCGGCTGAAAGCAGCGGGGACCTGCAGGAGGAAAGTCAGCCAAAGGACGATGACAAAAAGATCATTGAATATGTCATGGGCAACGACGCCGTGAACGAGCTTTTAAACAAAGGCGATTGCGGTGACGCCATGGGCATACTCGAGGTGCTGCCCGAAGGCTATGGTTTTCTGCGCAGCGAGAACTATTTGCCCGGAAACAAAGATGTTTATGTATCCATGGCGCAGATCAGGAAATTCAACTTGAAAACGGGCGATAAGGTCAGAGGCAAGACAAGGCCCGCCAAGGATGCGGAAAAGCTTAACGCCCTGCTTTATATCGAGCAGGTTAATGACGACGCCGTTGAGAAGTGCCTGACAAGAAAGTCGTTTGAAGATTTGACGCCGATCCATCCTGATCAGCGTTTTACGCTTGAGAGGCCGACAGCGGCGAAAGACCTTGCGATACGCCTGATCGACATGATCGCGCCCGTCGGCAAGGGGCAAAGAGGGCTGATCGTTTCTCCGCCAAAAGCGGGCAAGACGATCATGCTCAAAAAAATCGCGAACAGCATTACAGCAAACTATCCCGGGGTTAACCTCATTGTGCTGTTAATCGACGAGCGCCCCGAAGAAGTGACGGATATGCAGCGCTCGATCGTTGGCGAAGTTGTTTATTCCACATTTGATGAGAAACCCGAAAACCATACGCGCGTGTCAGAGATGGTCATCGAGCGGGCAAAGCGCCTTGTCGAGCAGGGCAAGGATGTCGTTGTGCTTCTTGACAGCATCACGCGGCTTGCGCGCGCATACAACCTGATCATTCCGCCGACCGGCAGAACGCTCTCGGGCGGTCTTGACCCGGGGTCTCTCTATAAGCCGAAGCGCTTTTTCGGTGCGGCGCGCAACATCGAGTTTGGCGGCAGCATCACGATCATTGCGACGGCGCTGATCGATACCGGCTCGCGGATGGACGAGATCATATATGAAGAGTTTAAGGGCACGGGCAATATGGAGATACATCTTGACCGGCGCTTGTCCGAAAAGCGGATATTCCCGGCGATCGACCTCAATAAATCGAGCACAAGAAGAGAAGAGCTGCTGTTGACGAAAAAAGAGCTTGACGGCATATGGGCGATAAGAAAAGTGATGGCAAACGGCAACACTGCGGAAGTGACGGAACAGTTGATCAGCATGCTGGTCAAAACGCAGACTAACGACGCGTTTTTAGAACGCTTAAGGGGCTGGCTCAGCGTCTGGGACAAGGAAGGGTATAACTTTGCGCCGAAGCAGAGGTTTTAGGGAACACCGATAATGCAACCAAACCAGCCGGGCGATAAAGGACAGCTTTTCAGCAAGGTTGTTTACATATACTTTTGTTTCTTTTCGATGGCGGTTGCCGAGCGGTTTTCGATGAGCATCACATACGGCGCTGCGTTATACGTATCTTTGTCTGCGTTGTTTCAGACATCGGGGTTTATGGCCAAAACAACATACGACTCCCGTTTGCAGAGAGGCATAAAAACGGCAACAGTTGTATTTTTTTCGCTCTCGACGGTGTATATCATTTTCATATATCCTTTTTTATTTACGTATCAGTACATGGTGTATACCATAGCCATCATCGTTTTACCGCTTGTTGAAAGGGAAACGGAAAACTTTCTATTGCGCAGGCGTGCGAAATCAGCGCCACTCGAAAAACACGGCATCATCAAAACAATATTGCCCGTGGAAATTATTTTTGTCGCGGTCATAAGCCTGGCTTCGCTTGTTGCAGGCGGGGACGTTTTTGCTTTTGTGATTTCCGGCGCGGTCATCGGCATGGGGCTTTGTTTTTTCCGGCAGGTTGTGTTCCGGGATTATTTGAGCGAATATCCGTGCGGTGCTGAGCCAGGTGATTTGACGCAGATCCGAAGCGCAAGGCTGTATGACGGCATGGTGATCACATCGGGCGCGGCTCTCAATATCTTTGCGTTTACATATATACTCTATTTCGTGTTTTTAAGGGCAAGCCGTTTCTTCTTTGGCTTTTTTGCGATATTTGGTGTGCTGTCGCTCATTTTTACTGCCGTATATCTTGGAACATACCGTGGTATCAGGTCTTCTCTGATACAAAAGATAGGCAAAAACGCGGCTTACATACTGGGTACGGCCGTTTGCATATTTGCCGTTTATGTATTCAGGGAAAGCTGGGTTTTAAGCCCGTTTGCCTTTTTAGTACAGACGCTTCTTCTCCTTTTCGGGCTGATGCTTCAGATGACTGCGACCCTCGGCCTAAAGGAAGACGTGCTTCTTGTGGTCAGGCTGCATGATAAGGATATCGGCGATGACGCGCTTGGCGAACGCACGGCAAGGCTTGGGCATTGGACCTCGGTTATATCCGAAACGGTCGTACTTGCGGTCCTTTTGCTGCTGATATCCGACCCGCTTTATTATATGATGAACGTCGAGGGCTATATCGTATACGCGCCGTATATCGGCAGCAGCGTGATTATCATACCCACCACCTTTTTGATCATTTCGCTTGTTTGTTCCATCAAACAGCCGATTACAAAGAAGTTTAGCCGTCTTCTCAAGGCGTACACGGATTTGAAAAACAGGGGCAAAGAGAATCCGGATATGGAAAAAAGGCTGAAAAACGTACTGATAAAAAAATACAAAAAACGCATCGGCGTCTATATCATACGCGCTTTTTTAAAGCCCGTCATGTATCATACGGTGACGGGAGAAGAAAATGTATCCAGGCTGCCGGGGGTCTTTGTGTTCAATCATGGCGAAATTTACGGGCCGATTGCAGCGATGGTATTTTTACCTTACGATGTCAGGCCGTGGATACTCGACAGCATGCTGGATAAAAAAGAGACCGCCCGGCATATGTATGAGGGGACTTTCAGTAAAATCAGATGGCTGCCTTCTTTTTTGGGCCGGTTCATCGCAAAAGCAATCAGCCCCGTCGTCGTCTGGGCGCTCTGTTCATTCGAACCGATACCGGTGTACAGGGGCAAACCAAGGAGCGTGATCAAAACGTTTTCGCTGTCCATAGAGTGCCTGAATGCCGGGGACAGCATATTGCTTTTCCCGGAGAATCCCGAGGAAACATATCAGGAAGAAGTCAGCGCGTTTTATACGGGTTTTGCGAACCTCGGACGGCTGTATTATAAGAAGGACGGCAAGAAGCTTACGTTTTACCCCGTCTATGCAAGCAAGCGCCACCGTGTCCTTCGCATCGGCGCGGGTGTGCAATATGTTCATGATAACGGGAAAGAGGAAAAAGGCCGTATCGTCAAGCTGCTTGAGGTGCGCATGCGCGATCTGCAAAGTATGGATGATGAATAACAGGGACTTGGCATATATGGCCGTTATATTTCGTGTTCAGTCAGCTTTTGGCCAAGCGGCACGGGCACGGTTTGCCCAAGCGAGATGCTGGCGACAAGATCAATGAAACTGCCTTCGCTGCCGCCCGTGACGCCTATTTTTACCACGACGTCGTTTGAGTATTGTATTTCTTCAATGGTATATGAGGAAAGCAGATTTTCGGCCTTTGCCCATGTACTGTAGGAAAATGCACAGGAGTAGACGCTGCACGGCACAAGCTCTATTTTTTTGGCCGCGTCGAGCGTATCGGCCGCGCTCCTTGTATATGCGCGCAACAGGCCGCCCGCGCCCAGCAGCGTACCGCCGAAATACCGTGTGCAGACGACCATCACGTCGGACAGGCCGGCCTTTTTGATGACGTCAAGCATCGGCTGTCCGGCCGTTCCCTGCGGCTCGCCGTCGTCGCTATACCGCATCGCGCCGTTTGCGAGAATATAGGCAAAGCAGTTGTGCGCGGCGTCATAATGCTGTTTTTTACGTTGCGCCAGTCTATCTTGCGTATCCTGTTCACTGCTGATCCGGCAGGCATACCCCAGAAATCTTGATTTCTTGATGACCAGGGTCGATTCCGCGCTGCCTTTGACGGTGATCATCTCTGATAAACCACTTTATGAAACACTTTTTTGCCTTTTTTGATCATCATCTCGCCGTTCTCAAAGCATTCTTTTGAAATCTCCATGAATTCATCCGACACTTTTTCGCCGTTTAATGAGACACCGCCCTGTTTGATCAGCCGCCGGCCATCGCCTCTAGATGCGGTCAGTCCGCATGTCTGCAACAGGTCGACATACAGCAGACCGGAGATGTCAGTAACGGCCGTCTCGGGAATAGACCCGCCCTGCGCTTCGCACGAGAAAAGCGCTTCCGCCGCTTTTTTGGCGTTATCCGCTTCCTCCTGGCCGTGGACCTGGCGCGTGACCTCATAGGCAAGCGCAATTTTTGCATCGTTGATGCGTTCGTCATCAAAGCGGCATAGCTGCCTGACCTTGTCCATCGGCAAAAACGTGAGGAGTGACAGGCATTTTTCGACGTCGCTGTCCGCAACGTTGCGCCAGTACTGATAGAAATCATACGGGGATGTTTTCTCGGGATCCAGCCACACCGCGCCTTTCTCCGTCTTGCCCATCTTGCGCCCGTCGCTGGTCAGCAGCAACGCAAACGTCATGCCGTACGCTTCTTTGCGCTCTTTTCTGCGGATCAGATCGGCGCCCGCGAGTATGTTTGACCACTGGTCGTCTCCGCCAAGCTGAAGCTTGCATCCGTAATCCCTGTTCAATACAAGAAAATCGTACGCCTGCATCAGCATGTAGTTGAATTCAAGGAAAGTCAATCCTTTTTCCATGCGGCTTTTATAGCAGTCTGCCGTGAGCATACGGTTGACGGAAAAATGCACGCCGATATCGCGCAGGAATTCGATATAATTGAGCTCCAAAAGCCAGTCGGCGTTGTTGATCATCAGCGCCCTGCCATCGCCAAAATCGAGGAACTTGCCGATCTGCGTTTTGAACGCGTTTGCGTTGTTTTCGATGTCTTTTTTGGAAAGCATTTTCCTTAGATCCGCTTTGCCGGAAGGGTCGCCGACCATCGTGGTACCGCCGCCCAAGAGCACGATCGGCCGGTGCCCGGCACGCTGCATATGCGCCATTGCCATCAGCTGGACATAATGGCCGACATGCAGGCTGTCCGCGGTTGGGTCAAACCCTATGTAAAACGTAACGCTTGTCTTTTCAAGAAGCTCATAGAGCCCTTCGTGCGTTACCTGTTTTAAAAAACCCCGTTCATTCAATACATCGTATACGTTTGCCATATCATTCTCCTCTTATATCACTCGTTAGTATTATAGCGATAAATACGCGGTGTGGCAATTGCGTTTTTTGATGATATGGTAAAATATTGCAGACCAACAAAGGCGTACGACAGTTTAATATAAAAAATATTGACATCTTTTTCCGATAATACTATAATAACTGCGTATATTGAAGGACAGTATCATAATTTTTATAATTACAATCAAAACAACAGTTTTCTTTTTTTAAGCAATATATAATCACAGCATTTTTGTCGTATTTTAACATATTATAGCATGTCAAGTCGGATTATTTAATAAAAAGAAGGAAAAACAAGCGCCCACAGCGAACTTTAACATCACATATCGTACACTTAAATAGGGAGGTTTCTTATGGATATCACGGACATTCGTATCAGAAGGATCGAAACGATGGGTAAACTAAAAGCGGTAGTGTCTGTGACTTTCGATGATATGTTTGCAATCCACGACATGAAGATCATTGAAGGGCAAAACGGTTATTTTATTGCGATGCCGTCGAGAAGAACGCCCAACGGAGAGTATAAGGATATCGCACATCCTATTAACTCTGAAGCACGCGCGCTTATTCAAACAGCAATATTGGAAAAGTTTGAAAGCTTGCCGGACGACGAAGGATACGCTTCTTTTCAGATGTAGTAAAAATAAAAAGTTTAATACCTGCGGCAGGCACGGGTATTTTGAGTGTGCATATTTAACGAAACAACTATTTGATTCTTGCGAATATCATTCTGCCAGCGGCTGTTTGAAGCACGCTTGTCACGATAACGAATATCGGTTTATTTTGTTCATTTTTCGCGCCCTCTACAACGATCATCGTACCATCGTCAAGGTAAGCAATACCCTGGCCGGGTTCTTTCCCATCCTTAACGACGGTCACGGTCATCTCTTCTCCGGGCAGAACAACAGGCTTGACGGCGTTCGCGAGCTCGTTGATATTGAGTACGCGTACGCTTTTTACCGCTGCGACCTTATTTAAGCTATAGTCGTTTGTGACCACAATACCATCCATATCTTTGGCCAGGTAAAGCAGTTTTGAGTCGACATCTGTGGCTTCGTCTATTTCCGCATGAACGATTTTTACGGGAAGGTCGAGTTCGTTCTGTATGCGCTTTAAAACATCAAGGCCTCTTCTGCCCCGGTTTCTTTTCAGATCGTCCGCTGAATCCGCGATGTGCCGGAGCTCATCCAAAACAAATTCAGGGATAATGAGTGCGCCTTCAATGATGCCCGTGTTGCATATGTCAAATATGCGCCCGTCAATGATGACGCTGGTATCAAGGAGCTTTGGTTTGGCATAAGAAGGATCGCCGCTTTTTTCAGTGTCTTTGTGCCGCCTGAAAAAACCGGTATCGAAATCCGGCCGGTGCCGCACAAGAATAGAGATGCCAAGATATGCGCAGACGATGTATATGACGACGTTGACAATACCGGCGACCCAGCCCATAGGAATGCTGTTTACGAGAAACGACAGCAAGTATGCGACAACGAGGCCCAAAACAAGGCCGATGACGGCCGGAATAACGACATTCGCAGGCAGCTTGGCCAGTTTTTTTTCTGCATTGCCCACAGACTTGAAAATAAACGTAACAATGGGTTTTGATAAAAATAAAAATATAATACCGGAGATCACGCCTGATGCGGCAAAGATCAGGAAAATCACCCATTTTTCTTCTTGCAATGCCGCATATGCATTAATTACGTTAATCGCTGTCAAGAGTTCAAATACCAGCGCCACCAGGCCGGGGCCGACAAACAGTCCCATCAATGTAATAAAAAATCTAGCAATTTTTTTACACATGCATTCACCTCGTTATAAAAAACATAAAAATATTATACCATAACAGCCGGGCAAATTAAACTTGATATCAGTGAAATTAAAGCATTCGCGTAATGATTTTTTTGACTTCGTCGTCATTTTTATTGCTGGCAAGAGCAAGCTCTGATACAAGGATCTGCATGGAAGTGCCAAGCATTTTCTTTTCGCTTGAGGAAAGATTTTTCCTGTTTTCGCGTTTTAACAGGCTTTTTATTACCTCGGCAATTTCAAAAACGTCACCGGATTTCATTTTTTCAAGGTTTTCGCGGTTGCGCCGGTTCCAGTTCGTGGATTCTTCGACGTCACCGGTATTTTTAAAAGATTCAATCACGCGGTTGTACTCGTCCCTGGAAATAATCCGTCTCAGGCCTGCTTTTTCAGCGTTCTCTACAGGTACATGGACTTTTATATCGCCCTCGGAAAACTTGAGGACATAATAACTTTTTTTTTCGTCTAAAAAAGTTTTATCTTCGATCGCTTCGATATATCCCGCACCGTGCATCGGGTATGAAATTTTTTCACCCTCTTTAAACATCAGAGTCCTCCTTTCTATATACTATGATATAGCAGAGGTGTTGCTTTGTCAAACCACACCCCAAAAAACCTGCCGTTTTTGGGGACACTGAAAACAGGATATCATACCAAAAAAACACGCTATACCTTATGTTTTTTGCACGCAGCACATTTCTTTTGCATATCTTTATAATATCAGAATAAGGAAATGTATTATGAAAAAGTGCTTTTATCCGTTATCGGCCGTGGCCGTTATCCGGGGCAATTCATACGCGCCAGGCCTTCATGGGAATATATGGTTTGTCGATACGCAAAAAGGGGTCAGGGTCGACGCAAAAATATACGGCTTGCCGCCAAACGGCATGGGGTTCTACGGGTTTCATGTGCATGAAGCGGGCAGCTGTGAGATGCCCGATTTCATGAGCGCCAAGGGGCATTTCAATCCGGACGACACGCGGCATCCTTTACACGCGGGCGATTTTCCGATGCTGCTGGCGACCGCGTCGATGGATGCAACACTTTCGTTTGTCACGACACGTTTTACCGTCCGCGACGTGATCGCCCGCTCGGTCATCGTGCACGAAGGCCGTGATGATTATACCTCCCAGCCGTCAGGCGATTCGGGCAGGCGCATCGGCTGCGGCATTATTCAGGTGCTGTAAGTGCGTTCCGGGTACGAAACCAAAACCCCAAGGCATCAGCATCTTTGTAGTTTATTATAAGAAATCATTAATGAGCGGTTACGGCACGGGAACATATTGCCCCGGGCAATGACCAAATATTTAAAATATCTTAATATTTTCCATGAATATGTCACACAATATATATGACATTCATAAACTTGTAGGATTAACTTTTATAAAAATATGGTACAATGATTTAAGCGAGGTGATTCCTATGGACGGGGTATTTGAAGCGGCTGCGCTGGTCATGAGGTTCTGGTTTTTTGCCGTGGCCTTCGTTGTTTTGCTTGGCGCTGCCGGCATATCCATCAATGAATACAGGGAAAAGCGTTTTGTACTGGGCGTGGCGCAAAGCAGCATCGGATATCTTCATATCATATCCGGGCCGGAGGACATGATGGGTGAGAACGTACAGCTGATGTATGAAAATACTGTCGGCCGCTCTCGACGGGTCAACATCATTTTTCGCGACGCAAGCGTGGACAAGGCCCATTCACAGATATATCAGGGCGATGACGGCAGAGTCTATGTCAACAGGCTCGGGCGCGGCGACGTCTCCGTCAACGGGACACACGTGCACGACACGATGGCGGTCTATAACGACGACGTCATCTGCTTTGGCAATGTCGTGACAAGGCTGCATGTGAAGGAGGTGTAAAGGGTGGTACTCGAGAGAAGAGGAGCCGGCGCGCTTCTCACATTCATCATCATATTCCTGATTTCAGCCTGCGCGCTTCTTTCCTTCCGGGAGGGAAGTTTTGACGCCGGTATCGCGGCGTACGGCCTTGGCGCGGCGCTGCTGATGCTGCTGGCCTACAACCTTGCCGCGCTCATATTCCGGCATATCGACCGGATCACGCTGGTGATATGCTTCTTTCTGACGAGCATCGGCCTTGTGATGCTCCTGAGGCTTGACATGGAGCTCGCCATCAAGCAGCTTATCTGGCTTGGGCTTGGGTGTCTGATACTTTTCTTCACGGTCGTCGTTATTAAAAAAGCGCGTGATTTCGGCCGGATCAACTATTTGCTGATGGCGGCTTCGTTTGGACTGCTGCTGTTCGCGTATGTTTTGGGCGACACGATCGGCGGTGCAAAAAACTGGGTCAACCTGGGGCCGATATCATTTCAGCCGAGCGAGATCGCCAAGGTGATGTTCATCATCGTGTCCGCGTATTTTTTCGCGGAACGCAGGGGACGGGGCGCATCGGTTTTTTATGCCGCATATGTCGGCCTCTGCGTGATTTTACTGGTGCTGTCGAATGACCTCGGCGCGGCGCTGCTCTATTGCGGCACGTTTTTGATCGTGTTTTTCGCTGGCACGGGGCGGACGCTGCTGACGGTCATGGGGCTTGGCGTCGGGGCTGCGGGTGCGATCGCAAGCTATTATGTGATACCGCATGTGAAAACGAGAGTCGAAATATGGCAGAACCCATGGATATACTATCAGACGCAGGGTTACCAGATCGTGCAGGGGCTGATGGCGATCGCGGCCGGCGGCGCGTTTGGCACTGGACTCGGGCTCGGGTATCCGGAAGCCGTCCCGGTCAATACGAGCGACTATATATTCGCCGCGATATGCGAAGAGTTCGGCATCGTATTCGGTATCATCACGATACTGCTGTATCTGGTGTTTATCATACGCGGCATGATCATCGCGCGAAACGCAAGTTCGCGTTTTGACGCGCTGCTCGTGTTTGGTGCGACGTGTATGCTGTCGTTGCAGTCTTTTATTATCATCGGCGGGGTGATCAAACTGATACCCTTAACCGGCATCACGCTGCCTTTTATCAGCGCGGGCGGCAGTTCGTTTATCGCCTGCATGTGCCTTGTCGGCATCATTGAAGGCGTGGCCGTCAAAAACGGTGAGCGCGACGAACGTGAGATCAACGAGGCGGGAGGCGAGGTTGTATGAAGAAAAATGTTTTGCGAAGAAACATCTCAGCGCTGCTTGTCGTCTTTATCGTGATGTTTGTTGGCCTTATCGTTTATCTTGGCTATGCCGTATCGACATACGGTGAGAGATGGTTCGCCACGGTGTATAACCCGCGCATACAGAACATGAAAACGACGATAGACGTGGGCGACATACTGGACAGGACGGGACTTAAGCTTTATTACACCGACAAAGACGGCGAAAGAAAATACGTGGATGACGAGGATATGCGCGTATCGGTTGCGCATGTCGTGGGCGACGAATACGGGCTCTCGTACGGCGCCCAGACGATGTATGCGAAATACCTCTACGGGCTTGACAAAGGCACGATCACACGCATCGAAGACCTGCTCTCGGGCGCCGAGAGGACGGGAAGCGACGTTAAGCTCACGATCGACGCAGCGCTATGCCAGACAGCGATGGACGCGCTCGGCGGCAGCGACGGCGCCGTCGTTGTGATGAACTATGAGACGGGCGAGATACTGGCCAGCGTATCGTCGCCGTCGTTTGACCCGACCGATATGTCGCTGTTTCTTGACGGCGGCGGCGACAGCGAGCTTGTCAACCGCGCATTTTCGGGGCTGTATCCGCCGGGAAGCACGTTCAAGCTGATTACGGCGGCGGCGCTGATCGAAAACGGCCTCGAAGATTTTGAAACGACGTGCAGCGGCAGCACGGTGATAAACGGCGAGACGATCGCATGCACGGGCGAGCACGGCGATATCGGCCTCAAGAGCGCGATCGAACATTCGTGCAATGTGTATTTCGCGGAGGCGGCGGAAGCGCTTGGTACACATGCGATCAAAGCGGAAGCGGATGCGTTTCTTTTCAATACGGCGTTTTTGTTTGACGATATCATCATGGAAGACAGCGTATATGAGTCGGCGAACAACGATGTCGACGCCGCCTGGGCCGCGATCGGGCAATACCATGACCTGATAACACCGCTGCATGCCTGCATGATCGTTGCGTGTATTGCGAACGACGGCGTGATGATGGAACCGAAGCTGCTCCATCGTGTATTGGACGGCGGCGATGAGACGTATACGCTTGAACCTGACGTCATCGCGACGCCGATGGACGATACGGATGCCTTGAAAGAGATGATGATATCCGTCGTTGAGAGCGGCACAGGCACGGCTGCGCAGATATCAGGGGTTACTGTCGGCGGCAAGACGGGCACGGCGGAGATCGATACCGGCGATGATAACGAAACGGCGCATGCCTGGTTCGTCGGGTTTATCGACGACGCGGCGCATCCGCTGGCCATCGCCGTGATCATGGAGGAAGCGGGATCGGGCGGTAAAAACGCGGCGCCCGCTGCAAAGAAGGTGCTGGCTAAAGCGCTTGACCTTGGATATTGATATGGACGAGATTCGCGAGAAACTGGAAACACTGCCCAAAACGCCCGGCGTCTATCTGATGAAAAACGCCGCGGGAGTTGTGATATACGTCGGCAAAGCGCTTGCGTTGAAAAACAGGGTCAGCAGCTATTTTCAAAATACCAGAAAAGACCCGAAGACGGCCGCGCTGGTGGGTGAGATCGCGGATTTTGATTATATATTGACCGAGACGGAGATCGAGGCGCTGATACTCGAATGCAACATGATCAAGCGCTATAGCCCGTATTACAACATTCTGCTCAGAGACGACAAGCACTATCCGTACATCCGCATTGATTTTAACGACAGGTTCCCGCGCGTGTGCGTGACACGGCGCGTTAAAAACGACGGCGCGAAATATTACGGGCCATATATTGCGGCGTACATACTGCACGATGTGCTTGACACGGTGACAAAGATGTTCCCGATACGCATGTGCAAAAAAGACATCACGGTCGATACGAAAACGCGGCCGTGCCTGAACTATCAGCTTGGCCGCTGTCTGGCGCCGTGCGCGGGCAAGGTGTCGGAGTACGAATACAAGC
>JAQTSP010000014.1 GCA_028711205.1 Eubacteriales bacterium
CCGGTTCGGTCACATACGCGCCGCCGTTGATACCGGCCGCACCCAGCCAGCCGTTTGCGTACGTCCTTGGCCCCGCTTCTTCGTTGATCGACCACTCCACCCCCGGCGCGATCTCCACGCCGTTGATGATGCCCGACATCTTGGCCACGTTAAAGTTTCGGTTCGCACCGCTGTGGCTCCGGTAACTCGACGTCCAGGATGAGATCAGCTGTGTCTGGGCCTTGATCTGCTCCAGTGTGACCGTGGCCTCCGTCACTTCGACGGGCGCCGTGATCGCGGCCTGAAAATTGTCGCTTTCAACCGCGCTTATGATCTCTGCCCGTACGGCGTCTATATCGATGATCAGCCCTGTCACCTCTTCGGTATAATAAAATCGGGCAATATACGCATCCTTTGGGATATAGTCGTCAATGAACTTGGTGTCCTGATAATACTGGTATCTTAACGGATTGGGGTAATCCTCTTCGGCAAGCTGCACAAGCTCGAGCCCTTCAACGTCGATCCCCTGATCTTCAAGCAGCCCGATATCTTCCACTGCGTCATAAGCGACACCGTCGATAAGATAGTAACCGTCCGGCATAAACGTATATGTCGCGTCCTTGGGCTCCGCATCAAGCTCTTCTTTCAGCGCAAGAAGCGCCGCCGAAACGGACTGCTCGTCCGCGCAAATGTCCACGGCAAAGTCGATGCCTTCTTTTGCCGCATCCACCGCCGCTTTACGCTCGTCAAACGTGCCCGTATGGCCATACATCAGTGCCTGTGCTAAAACTTCCTCGTAATCCGTATATATGCCAAGGTCTTCTGCCGAGAACTCATAGGCCTCTGTATTGATATCGATGGAAAACTTCACACCGCTCAGTAAATCATCCGTTATGCCAGCGGTCGCCTCCCGCGCTGTCTCCCCGGTCATCCCGGAAATATCGACACCGCCGACGGAAACGCCTTCGAGCACCGTTCCATAGTCCATCACACGCACGACGCGGTCCTGGGTTCCCAATAGAAACACGGCGGACGCGGCCAGCGCGACAACAAGTACGCAGGCAGATACAATCAAAAATATCCTTATCGTTTTATTATTGATTTTCTTTTTCCATCCGCCATTCCCTGCGTTATCTTCATTAATAGTCATTTTTGTCTCGTCGGCCATAAAAGCTCTTCCTCCCAAAATTATGCACACAACCTGTAGTATCATACAATAAAACACGCCGCTTGTAAACTAATATTATACAGAAACAGCCTCCTGTACCGCAGCTGCGCACGGCTTGTCTAAACGCTGGCCAGCCGTAAAAAGCAGTCGTTACGCGGTCGGCGTCGGCGTCGGCAACGCCGGGTCGGGGCCGTTGACATAGATCTGGCCTTGATAGCAGCTATACGATTCAGTATAATACAGCCATGAATCCACAACGTTGCCTTCCGCGTCCAGATACTTCTTGTAAACGTACCAGACCTGCCCGATTCTCGACTGAACCCATGTTACCTGCTTGCCTTCTTCGATCGGATCGCCGTTTGGCAGCGTCGTTGCGTCATAATGGTATACCGTCTCCGGAGGGGGTATGGTTTCTTTCAGCGTGGACGAAAAATCGACCGTATACCCGTGCGCAAGCGGCGGGCCGTATATGTCGACCGTCACGATCTTCTCTTCCTTGTCGGTGTATGCTACGATATAAACTGGCATGTTATACGGGTTCAACAGCTTCAGGTCTTTGCCGCCCGTGCTGATCGTGGCGTCGAGGCCTTCGTCAACATAAGACGACGGCCAGCTGTGCGAACTTCTTTCTTCAATGGTCAGCTCTGCGCGCAATGCCGCATTATACAAAGTCGTCGATATCTGGCAAACGCCGCCGCCATACTCCATCTCATACCGTCCGTTGACGATGCCTTTTTCTTCCTTCCAGCCCACCGTGGCTGCTGTTTGCGCGTTTCTGGGGCCTGCCTCTTCGTTGATTGACCAGACGACCCCCGGTTCAAGTACAACGCCGCTGATGATATCCGCCAATATCTCCACATTTGTCGAGCGGTTATCGCTGCTGCCCTCATATGATGTCGGAAACGATACGATCAGCTGTGTATTCTCTCTCAGCGTCTCAATATCGATGTTATCTGAAATCTCCGCGGGCGCTTCGATAACGCTGTAATCTTTGTTATTGATGTTTGTTGAGATCAGTTCGGCAAGCGCCGCGATATCGACATCTATGCCTGCCACTCCCTCTGTGAACGTGACACCTTCCAGTTCCTCGAGAGACGTCACGCCTTCCTTGCCGACAATCTCGCCGATAATAACCGCCGCGTCCTGCCCCTCCGCGTTATATTCCGGTTCGTATGATGCCAGCTTTTCTAAAACAGCCATCTCGTCGGCGTACGGAGCAAGCGCAAAATCGACACCGCTCTCCTGCGCTGTTGCTTTTTGCTCTCTGATCTTTGCCCCGTCTCCCTCGTTGCCGTAGGCAAGCGCTTCCAGAAGAACAACTTCCAGATTCGATGTGATACCAAGCTGCTCGGCTGTATAGCTGTATTCCTCGCCGTTGATTGTAAATGTATATGTGAACCCTGTGACGGCATCCTGCGCCAATCTTTGTATATCCTCGTTTTTGCTGGCTGCCGCATATGACATGCCCGAAATATCCACGCCTCCAACCGACACGCCCTGTACATATCTTGCGCTCTGTTTGAGCTGTTCAGCTTCAGCATCAGCGTCCGTCGCGCCGCCGTTCGCCAGCATCAGTATGAGCACAACAATAAGCGCAACGATAAGCACGCCAAGTACTAAAAACAATATATTCATGAGCCTATTCCGGCTTGCTCTTTTTGGCATATAATCTCCTCCCCGCTGTGCATGATATACATTTAAAATATATACAATATAGTACAGCATAAGATACAATACTTTTCGGCCTTTGTAAATAAATAATTATATTTGTAATCACCATTTACAAAAAATACATATTTGCTTAATCTTCGCTTTTTACAATCTTAACAAAAACCTTCCTTGCCCTTGGTCCGTCATATTCATAAAAATACACGCTTTGCCACGTGCCAAGCATCAGCTTTGCATCCTCAACGAAAACGTTCAAAGAAAAACCCGTCATCTGCGCTTTTGTATGCGCATCGGAATTGCCTTCAATATGCCTGAATCCGCTGTTGGGTACCGCGCGTTCCATGGCATACAGTACATCTCTTTTGACATCGGGATCGACATTTTCATTGATCGAGACGCCCGCTGTTGTATGCGGTATAAAAATATGGACAATGCCGCTTATAATCCCGCTCTCTTTGACACACTCATTCACCTCACGGGTGATGTCGACCATATCACACCGTTTATTTGTTTTGATGCTAATGGTTTTCATCGTTTTCCCTCATATGATATGACAATACATATAAACTGTCGCTTAAGTGCACATTTTCAACGCTGATGCCCCGCCTCACCTCGACATCGAGCGGCGCAAAATTCCATATTGCTCTGACACCAAGCACGACAAGCTCATCCGCAGTTTTCTGGGCATATGGTTTTGGCACGGCAATGATGCCTATGTCGATCATGTTAACAGCAAAGAACTCCGGCAGCGCGCTCATCGGCCTCACGGTAATACCATTGATGTTTTTTCCGATCATCTTCTCGTCCGCGTCAAAAACAGCAACGATATTGTACCCCTCATTGGTAAAATTCTTATATTTCAACAGCGCCTGCCCGATATTGCCCGCCCCGACAACAATCACTTTGTAGGCATTGCCGATGCCGAGTATCTTCATGATCTCCTGCTTCAGCCTCAAAACCTGGTATCCGTATCCCTGTTGCCCAAAACCGCCAAAACAATTGAGGTCGCGCCTGATCTGGGAAGCATTCAGGTTCATTTCCTTGCTCATCCTCGAGGATGATATCCGCTCAACACCGGCTGCTTCAAGCTCTGATAAATACCTGTAGTATTTTGGCAGTCTGCGTATGACCGCATCCGATATTTTATTGTCCTGCATCGCGCTTCCTCCTCATTTTTTTTATTATATCATATATTATATACAGAAAAACAGGAACTTTTGTGCTTTTTGTGAACAATACAGCGAATAATATACAAAATAACTAAATTATTACATGCCCGGCCGCGTCCGCTGATCCGACTCGACCACGCCGAAAAAGGCGGCGGCTTTCAGGAACCCGCTACCCACCCCAACGACGCTTTACGTTGCCGGAACTCCCGGTAATGCAAAAAATGCGCCTGCCGCGGGCGCATTCTTTGTACATATATTTTCATTGACTAGATAAACAGATTCGTATCCGAACTTTCCGCGGCGCCGAGGTAAGACGCCACACCCGCAAGCTCAATGCCGTCGATCAGTTCTTCCTCTTTGATGCCCATCACATCCATCGACATCGTACAAGCGACGATCTTGACACCGTTTTTGATGGCCTGTGCGATCAGCTCATCCAAGGTCGCGACGTTTTTCTTTTTCATGATGCCCCTCATCATGATTGACCCCATGCCCATCATGTTCATCTTGGATAGCTTTAATTTCTTTGTTCCTCTCGGCATCATCGCGCCAAACATCTTCTCGATGAACGTCTTTTTCGTTTTCACTTTTTCATGCCTTCTCAGTATGTTGAGTCCCCAGAATGTAAAGAACATCGTCACCTTTCTGCCCATCGCGGCCGCACCGTTGGCGATGATAAAGCTCGCCAGCGCCTTGTCAAAGTCGCCGCTGAATACGATCAGCGATTTATCGTTTTCGCACGTACCCGGCGCCAGCTGGCATTCTTCGCCTTCGCACCCCTTCTTGATCCAGACAGAAAACCCGTCCTTTTGCCGCTCGCCCCTGATATACGTATTTTTTGTGCGCGCGCACCATGCCGCAGCGTCCGAGAAAAATCCGGGATCCGTCGACGTGATGTTGATGATGTCGCCGTCACCCGCTTTCTGCATCGCTTCATACAGTTTGATCACAGGCCCGGGGCACTGCAGCCCGCATGCGTTAACGGTGATCGTCGCGCCGGACGTACCTGCCGACATGGGCCGGCTTTTATCTAAATTCATATCAACTTCTCCTTTTTCATCTGCAACACAATAATCACAGGTTCCCACGCGGTACGACGTGTATCCGCCGGCCAGGTTGCGTACGTTGGCAAAGCCGTTCTGCATCAATATCCGGCAGGCAATATAGGAACGTATGCCCACCGAGCAATACACGACATACGGCCTGCTTTTATTGAGAGTATCAAGCTTATCCCTTAAGCTGTCTACCGGAATATGGACGCTGCCCGGGATCGCACCCATCGACACCTCCGCCTCTGTCCTGATATCGAGCAGCGCAGTGTCTTTCGGCAGGTCTTTTAATTCGGCGACAGTGATGTTGTCGACAAGCCCCGACAATATATTGTCTGCCGAATATCCGGCCATATTGGAAGGGTCTTTCGCGGACGAATACGGCGGCGCATAGCAAAGCTCTATTTCCTCAAGGTCGTATACGGTTGCGCCAAACCGTATTGCGGTCGCCAGAACGTCGATACGTTTATCGACGCCATCATATCCGACAGCCTGTGCGCCAAGCACTTTACCGTCTTTTGCAAACAGCAGTTTTATTGTCAGCGGCATGCCGCCGGGATAATAGCCGGCGTGCGAGAGCGGATGGATGACCGTCACCTTATAATCCTCGTTTAACTTTTTGCCCATGCCGGCAAGCTGTTTTTCTCCGAGCCCTGTGCTGGCGGCCGTCATGTCGAACACCTTGGCCACGCCGGAACCCTGCGTACCGTTATATTTTCTTTTCTGGCCGCAAATGTTGTCCGCCGCCATACGGCCCATCTTGTTGGCCGGGCCTGCCAGCGGGATCATGGCTTTTTCGCGGCTGACAAAATGCTCGATCTCGACAACGTCGCCGACAGCATAGATATTCTCATCCGACGTCCGCAAATACGCGTCAATAACGATACCGCCGCGTTCGTTGCACTTTAGCCCGCATTCTTTGGCAAGGCCGGAATTAGGAGCGACACCGATCGAAAGTATCACGATATCCGCCTTTATGCTCGCTTTGCCTGTGATGACATTTATCCCGTCGCCTTCTTCCTCAAAACGCTGTACGGAGTCGCCAAGCATCAGCTTGACACCGTTGTCCGTTATATGCTTATGAAGTATCTGCGCCATATCATAGTCAAACGAGGGCATGACCTGATTCATCACATCGACCACGGTCACACCGATACCGGCGTGTACAAAATTCTCGGCTACCTCAAGGCCGATGAAACCGCCGCCCACGACAACGGCCGATTTTGCGCCTTTATCCTTTACCGCCTCAATGATCCTGTCCATATCGGGGATCGTCCAGAGCTGCATCACTTTGCCGCTGTCGATGCCAGGAATCTTTGGCCGCACCGGCGAAGACCCGGGCGACAGCACAAGCGTATCATAGCTTTCCGTGTACGTCTTCCCGTCGTGGCTGACGGTGACCGTCTTTGCTTGCCTGTCAATGCCCACAACCTCGCTGACCGTGCGCACATCAACATTAAACCTGGCATGAAAAGACTCAGGTTTCTGCAGCAGCAGCTTATCTCTTTCTTCGATCACACCGCCGATATGGTAAGGAAGGCCGCAGTTCGCAAAAGAAATATACGGTCCCCTTTCAAACATGATAATCTCGGCCGTTTCATCAAGCCTTCTAAGACGGGCCGCACAGCTCGCGCCGCCGGCCACACCGCCCACAATAATTACTTTTTTCGCCATATACTACCCCTCCTTATTTAATACTAAAGCGCCTGTTTTAATACTAAAGCGCCTGTCGGGCATAATCTCACACACTTTCCGCACGCGGTACATTGATCCTCATCCACAGCCGGTGCTTCCATGCTTTTTTGTGACAATGCGTGAACATGGCAAACTGCAACAGCCGGACATCGATGATTTTGCGGACATCTCTCCTTAATGACTTTTAACTCCATGTCGAATCTCCAATAATTCGCTAAAACATACTCATATACTTTTGTTCCGCTCGCACAACAGGTATCAACAATACCGTAATAATCATAATCATGCACAAAGCAGCCCGTATATATACCGATTATTTTATCGCCACTTTGTGAAAAAATAATCGTTCTTTACGGTCATCATAAAGCAGTTATGTCAGGCCTTCCGTGACTTTATCACCCATAATAAAAAAAAGCCCTCATATACTGAGAGCTAAAAAAAATATGGTGTAATAGGGAACGCATATTTTTCAGCCTCATTTGGCTTATATATGCGCTTATACTTATATATCGGCAAATGCATGAAAAATATTAATAGTAAATAAGCCGGCCATAAAATTTGACCGTTTGAGTCGTATTGTTTACTATTTGTACATCTTTTCGTTAAATGTTTGTCTTTTATTTGATTTATCATATTAATAAATTATTTTAGGAGAGATATCGATATGGCGCTTTGGACAAACATCATATTTGCATGGATCGCGCTTGTCATATCGTTTTTTCTTATCGTCATATGGGCTCTCCGGTTGATCTGCAAAAATAAAAAACCTTCGTTTTTATACAAGATCAACCGATGGCTGAGACACCATCATAAATTGATTGGCATACTGCTGATCATCGCCGGCACGGTACACGGGCTGTTTTCAAGCGATGCACTTTTCGGCCTCAACCTTGGCACGGCCGCCTGGGTACTGAGCATATTGCTCGGTGTCAACTGGCTTTTCAGGAAAAGAATGAAAAAGATGTGGATGACATACCACCGTATACTGACCGCCGTATTTATTGCGCTTGTCGTCATCCATATCATCAGCGTCGGCGGGTTTATACTGGACGACATGATTGCCGGAAACATCACACCGCCAGAACAAATAGCGGATGCTGCCGATACCGGCCCGACGGCCGGTGGCTCTGCGGAATCACCAACGGTGGCAGTGTCCGAACCGGCAGACAGCAGTTCATCAAACAGCAGTGAACCATCAGCAACAGAGAGCAGTACGGCAGCGGAAAGCACTGCGCCTATCTATGACGGTACGTATACAGGCACAGGCACAGGCTATCGTCCGGGGCTCGTGGTGGAAGTGGTGATCGAAAACGGCCGGATCGCCAGCGTCACGGTCGTGGAACAAAACGAAGAGCATGTGCAGATCTATGGCCCTGCCATAGAGCAAATCCCCGACGCGATCGTCGACGCACAGTCGACGGATGTGGACAGCATATCCGGTGCGACAAAAACCTCCGAAGGCATCAAAGAAGCGGTCGAAGACGCTTTGAGCCAGGCGCTGGCGGATTAAATCCGACATATTCCATAGAATGTTCTCTTCTATATGGGTTTGATATTTTGTACGCAGTTTCTTGCTTTATAGACAATAACCCCAATAATTTTATGTCAATATTTTAAATTCTTGACAATTAATTTATATTACCTTATTATAATTATTATGGTATAATAAGGTAGAATTTGTATGAATATTTGAATGAGTGAATTAAAGCTCATAAAAATTGTTCTATTATTTTGTAGTGTTGCCATTTTGCTTTTCTTTTTACAGGGATTAAATAAAACTGAAATTCTCGTGTTTAGTACAACAAACAACAGCCGATTGACCCAAATGATGTGTGATGAAACAACATATCAAGAGATTATGAAAAGCAGGCAGCCTGCGCAGACGGAATTATTAACGGCTCTGTCATTTAACGAGTATTCTCTTGCTTATGATTCATCCAGCAAGACGTATTACTATTCTGTTATTGAAAGCGATACAAATCAATACAATCCCATTGTACAGTTTAGCTGTACAGCAAAAAACGCAAAAATCGCCGTTCTTAGCACGATACTCTCAGCAGAATCGGTCCGCAGCAATCAGAGATGTACATTACTATTGTATACGGATGATACATATACCGAATACAATATTGTTTTGACCACGTTGCCGATTATGCAAATTGATGTGGACAGCGTTTCCGATGATCCCGATATGCCGGTCGGTACGGAATATGTTTTGGGACAGATATCCCTGTTTGACAATGGCGCAGATGCAGCGCCCATGCAGCGCACCATTATCAGCCAGGCGAAAGTGCACATCAGAGGCGCCTCAAGCCAATTATACCCCCAAAAATGCTATCGGATTTCCTTAACCGTCGAATCTTTGGGCGACAATCTGCGAAACAACCATGTATCTCTTTTAGGCATGCGGCAGGATGACGATTGGATTTTGTATGCCCCGTACGATGACCCTGAGAAAATCAGAAGCACCTTTTCCACGAATCTTTGGTGGGGATTTGGCGCGGGAAATAACAGTTTTGGTATTACCAACGGTACTCAAGGCAAGTTTGTGGAGGTGCTCATCAACGGACGTTATTGGGGTGTTTACTGCCTCATGCATCCCATCGATGCGAAACAGTTGTGCCTGAACGAATCCACTGACCCTGAGGAAGCGGAGTATTTTTATCGTTCCATTTCGTATGAAGCAACAACATCCCAGATGTTCCATGATGCCGCAAACAGCACTGTAGCCGGACGGTTCGAACTCCGCTACCCGGAAACAAACTTTGATACCTATTTGAAATGGGCTCCTCTTGACGCTTATGAGCAGCTGCTGTCAGCGGACGATTCGGAATTTTTAGAACAAATAACCTCGGCTGTCGACATGGACAATTCCATCGACTTATGGCTGTTCATCAATCTCACATTAGCCGTTGATAACAGCGGAAAGAACTTAAACTATATCGCCAAAATACGTAACGGCGAATATGTTATGCTGTTTTCCCCATGGGATTTGGATCAGACTTGGGGGAGTATATGGACCCAAGGGGCAGAATTTCTAACAGAAGTCAGAGTGGACGCCGCTTCTGATATCGGGGTAGCCACATCTGCTGTCACTCGCGGCTTAGAGCTTGGTATGGAAGGGTTGGCCAAGAGCATTCAAGGCCGCTATGCCGAGCTGCGCCAAACAGTGCTGTCCGATGCGTCCATATACAATATGCTGTCACAATACGAAGCCGACATTTACGGCTCAGGCGCCATATTACGGAATATTGAACGATGGCCGTTTTCCGCTTATGAACCGAGCATGGATTCCCTTGAGACGTATGTGTTGGCCAGATTGGCCTATATGGACAGCTATATTGCGGGGCTTACAGGAGAAAATGAATGAAAAATGTTGACGCCGGAAAATACCGGCATGAGCTGAAATATATATGTTCCTTAGACATGCTTCGGGTGTTAGAGCAGCGAATCAAATTGATTACCGATGTTGACCGCCATGCGGACGCGGATAACAGCTATATTGTCAGCAGCCTGTATTTTGATAATTATAATAATGCCTGCTGCCATGATAATGATCTGGGTATTGACTGGCGGTATAAATACCGTATTCGAATCTATGGAGGAAACACCCATGTCATTAATCTGGAAAAGAAACTCAAGTATAACAATCGGGGAATAAAGACCTTTTGCAAACTGTCAAAGCAGCAATACATGAAACTGTATCATGGTGACGTATCCGCTTTGCTTACAACGCAAAGCCATCCATTGCTGCTGGAATTCTGTACAAAAGTCCGCAGCCATCAGTTTACGCCAAAAATAATCGTACGGTATCGGCGAAAAGCCTTTACCGCGATTCCCGGCCATGTACGGATCACCATGGACACAAATTGTGCCGCATCTTACCAGACCGACCGGTTCCTGACAAATGATATGACGCTCTTTCCGATTCAGGAAAAAGGTCTGCATCTGCTCGAGGTCAAATACGATGAATTCCTGCCCGATTACATCAAACAAGCATTGCAATTGAATATGCTGAGACAGACTTCATTTTCGAAATACTATATCAGCAGACAAGCAATGCAAAAATACTGGAGGTAATAACGATTGGATATTGAAAGCATTTTAGAAAACATTAAAGCCGGATTAAATAATCAGCAAATCACAACCCAAGATATTTTAACGGTGTTGCTGATGGTGAGCATCTTATCGATCTATGAGTTCCTGATCTATCGCTTTGTCTCCAAGCGAAGTTTTTATTCCAAACAATTCAATATCACTTTGGCTGTTATGCCCATTTTTATTGCGACCATTATCATGACCCTGCAGTCTAATTTGATTATCACCTTAGGTACAATCGGCGCTCTGGCCATTATACGTTTCCGTACCGCGATCAAAGACCCGACAGATATGCTCTAACAGATATGCTCTATCTGTTATGGTCTGTCCATAACGGCATCGTTTGCGGCACCGGCTTGTATGAAATTGGCATCATCACATCGGTTGTTGTCACAATACTGGTATTGGTTCTCGATCTCATGCCCTTAAAAAAGGCATCCTATCTTCTGATCGTTAACGCTTCGGGAATAACAACAGAAGCTGATATTATATCAATAATTAAAAAGTATTGCCGTTATCATCGGATCAAGTCCCGAAACCTTTCCAGAGACGGCCTTGATATGATCGTGGAACTCAGATCCCAACGTGGAGCGCAGCTCATGGAGGCTGTTTTAAAGGTCCCCGGCGTCACCAACGTTTCTCTTGTTGCACATGACAGCGAAAGCATCGTTTAGCATGCGTTTTGTTCCAACAACAACATATCAAACAAGAAAAAACCTGTTCTAATCGCTTTTTCACCGATTATTCCGGCGCGCAAGGTATTCCTTCTCTTCCTTTTCATAATCCTGTTTTTCTTCGTCAGTCTCGGGAATCAGCGCAGAAACACGCGTTTTCTGTCCATTCTGATCCAGCGCGACAAATGTGAACTTGGCCACATTCGTGATGATCACGGCACCGGTCGCCAGATTTTCAGCCGTCGCGATGACTTTCACCTTCATTGATGTTTGGCCTATCCACATGAGTTTGGCTTCTATACGCACCATTTCACCCTGACGCGCGGGATGTTTGAACTCAAGCGCGTCAACGGCTACAGTCACCACCTGCATATTTGAGTGCCGCATACAGCACAGCGCGCCCGCGACATCCATCCAATGCATGAGTTGTCCGCCAAGCAGATTCCCAAGAAGATTCGTCATTCCGGGCAGTACGAGTTCCGACATCACAACTTTTGTTTCGCTGGTTGTTTTTCCTTCCAAATGTACGGCCTCCCAAATATAATAATCCGAGGATATTAAGCTTACTCCACCGTCACGCTCTTGGCCAGGTTGCGCGGCTTATCGACATCGCAGCCCTTTTCGACCGCCATATAGTACGCAAAAAGCTGCATCGGCGTCACGGCGAGCAGCGGCGCGAACACGTCATCAACTTTTGGCAGATAAACAGTCTCGTCCGCGACATCGTCCGGCACGCCGCAACCTTCAAAACAGACCGCGAGCACCCTGGCGCCCCGTGCCTTGACCTCTTTGATATTGCTGACCGTCTTCTCCAGCAGCTTTTGCTGCGTGGCAATCGCGACGACCAGCGTGCCCTCTTCAATAAGCGCGATCGTGCCGTGCTTGAGCTCTCCCGCCGCGTACGCCTCCGAATGAATATACGAGATCTCTTTGAGCTTCAAAGACGCTTCCATCGAAAGCACATAATCAAGCCCCCGGCCGATAAAAAACACACTGCTTTGGGAGAAATTGCAGCATGCAAATTTCTGCAGCTGTTCTTTGGTTTTCAGAATATCGTTCATCAGCGCGGGCACCGATGACAAACCTATGACAAGCCTTGTGTATTCGGCCGCGTCAATCGTATCCGAAAGCCGTGCCAGCTCGAGCGCGATCATGTATATCGCCATCAGCTGCGTGTTGTATGCCTTGGTGGAGGCGACGGCGATCTCCGGGCCCGCATGGGTATAAAGCACAGCGTCTGCCTCGCGCGATATCGTGGACCCCACCACATTGACGACCGCCACGATCTTCGCACCGCGTTTTTTGGCCTCGCGCATCGCGGCCAGCGTATCCGCCGTTTCGCCCGACTGGCTGATGATGATAACGAGCTGGCCGGGGTCGATAATGGGCTGCCGATAGCGAAACTCCGACGCGACCTCGACCTCGACGGGTATGCGTGCCAGTTCCTCGATGATATATTTGCCGACCATGCCCGCGTGGTACGCCGTGCCGCAGGCGATGATATTGATCTTTTTCGTGTTTTCTACGGTCTGCTTGTCGATACCGATCTCACAGAGGTCGATCATGCCGTCCCTGTATCTTGGAAAGAACGTATCCGCCATCACACGCGGCTCTTCGTGGATCTCTTTGATCATGAAGTGCTCATAGCCGCCCTTCTCCGCCTGAGATACGTCCCACTCGACATGATAGCTCTCTCTTTGCTGTGTCTGCCCGTATTCATCATAGATCGTGATGGCATCTTTCCCCAGCACGGCAATCTCTTTATCGTTTAAAAAATAGACGTCCCTTGTGTATTCAAGCAAAGCGGGTATATCCGACGCGATCAGGTTCTCGCCGTCGCCGATGCCGACGACAAGCGGGCTGTCTTTTCTTGCCGCAATCAGCGTATCCGGATGTTTATCCGATACGACGCCCAAAGCGTACGACCCTTCGAGATGCGCGACGGCTTTTGTGACCGCGTCCAGCAGATCGCCGACATAAAAATGATTGATCAGATGCGCAACGACCTCGGTATCCGTCTGGGAGATAAACTTGGCGCCCTGCTCGATCAACCACTGTTTGAGCTTCATATAATTTTCGATAATACCGTTGTGTACAACGGCGATATCGCCCGCGCAGTTGGCATGCGGATGCGAATTTTCATATGACGGTTCGCCGTGCGTCGCCCACCTGGTATGGCCGATGCCCACCGTATCGCTTGCCGCGAACCCTTTTAAGATATCCTGCAGCTTCGAGAGCCGCCCCTTCGTCTTATGTATCTCAAGCCTGCCGCTCTTAACGACGGCAATGCCGGCGCTGTCATATCCTCTGTATTCCAGCTTGGATAACCCGCCAAGCAGTACGGGTACCACGTCCCTGCCGCCGATATAGCCCACGATTCCGCACATATTAATTCAGCCCCTTGATTGTTATTTGTTTACGCAAGGCGGCTTTCGATGAGCGCTGCCATATCGACCGCCTGGCGCTCTATTTCTTTTTTATCCGGTCCCTCAATCATCACCCTCACCAGCGGCTCGGTGCCCGAGGGACGTATCAGCACGCGGCCTTTGCCGTGAAACTCTTTCTCCAGCGCCCTGATGCGCTTTTTGACCGCCTCGTCTTCCATGATATGCTCTTTGTACTCATCTTTGACCCTTGCGTTGACAAGCACCTGCGGCAGTATCGTGACCACATCGGCAAGCTTTGACAGCGGTTTGCCGCTCCGCATCACGACCGACGCCAGCTGTATTCCTGTCAGTATGCCGTCGCCTGTTGCCGAACTGTCAAGGAATATGATATGCCCCGATTGCTCTCCGCCGAGAGAATGGCCGCCTTTTTCCATCTCTTCAAGCACATACCGGTCGCCGACCTTTGTCTTGACGATCCTGATACCGTTTTTCTTCATCGCGATATCAAGCCCCAGGTTGCTCATCACCGTGCATACCAGCGTGTCGTTTTTGAGGAGGCCGCGCTGTTTTAAATCGAGCGCGCATATCGCCATGATCTGGTCGCCGTCCACCACCACGCCGTGCTCGTCGACGGCGATCAGCCGGTCGGCGTCGCCGTCAAAAGCAAACCCCATATCCGCACCAAGCTCTGCGACAAGCTGCGTCAGTTTATGCGGGTACGTCGAGCCGCAGTTGTCGTTGATGTTCGTGCCGTCCGGTGTGTTGTAGTACGGAACGACCTCCGCGCCGAGCTCCGTAAACGCCCGCGGGCCGACAACAGACGCCGCACCGTGCGCGCAGTCGAGCACGATTTTGAGGCCCCTTAAGTTCGTATCCGTCGTCGAGAGCAAAAACTCTTTGTATTCGGCCACCGCATTGGCCGCGCTGACGATTCTGCCCACATTGATGCCCGTTTTCAGCACGACTTCTTCGCTGCCGTCGAGTATGATGCACTCTATCCTGTCCTCGATCCCGTCGGGAAGCTTTTTTCCGTCCGCGTTGAAAAACTTGATGCCGTTATATTCGGCGGAATTATGCGATGCGGATATCACCACGCCCGCGTCCGCCTCATAATCTCTGGTTAAAAACGCCACACCCGACGTGGGTATCACACCTGTGACAACCGCCTCCGCGCCCACAGAGCATATCCCCGCGACCATCGCCGCCTCGAGCATGTTGCCCGAGATCCGCGTGTCCCGTCCGATCAGTATACGCGCCTTGTGCACCTTGCTTGTCAGCACATACGCGCCCGCCTGCCCAAGCTTGAACGCCAGCTCACAGGACAGCTTCTCATTCGCAACGCCCCTGACACCATCCGTTCCAAAAAGCCTTCCCATTTCTCCTCCATTTCAAAGGACTACTGCATTATATTCCGTGTTATACCAATATGCAAACTGGTATAGTCCTATTCCTTTTCTCTTATGTACGCCTGCGCCGAATAGACCGCGACCGCGCCGTCAGAAGCGGCCGTGACGACCTGTCGAAGCGGCTTTGCCACAATATCGCCTGCCGCGAAAACGCCGGGCAGGCTCGTTCTCATACGCTCATCGGCGATGATATACCCCGCCGCGTCCGTCGCGATCATGTCTTTGACTTCTTCCGTTTCCGGCATCGTGCCGATCGCGACAAACACGCCCGACACGGCGATGTCGCTCATCTTGTCCGTCTTCTTGTTTTTGAGACGCACCGCTTTGACAGAAGAATCCCCGACGATGCTGTCGACGACGCTGTCCCAGACAAACGTGATCTTTTCGTTTTCCGCCGCCGCTTTTTGCAGCGCCTTTTGCCCGCGAAGCTCATCGCGCCTGTGCACGA
This sequence comes from Eubacteriales bacterium, assembly GCA_028711205.1. Lineage (GTDB taxonomy): Bacteria > Bacillota > Clostridia > Christensenellales > SZUA-584 > JAQTSP01. The sequence goes on from JAQTSP010000014.1 coordinate 15,742, forward strand.
CATACACACGGCTCGCAAAATTGGCCAGATACAGCGCGTCTTCAAGCGCGGTATCTCCGCCGCCGATCACAGCCACATCCTTGCCCTTAAAGAAAGCCCCGTCGCATGTAGCGCAGTAGGACACGCCGGCACCGACAAGCTTCTTTTCCGAAGACAGCCCGAGCGACCTGTATTTCGCGCCCATCGCAAGCACGACGGTTTTGGCTTTGAATATCTTATCGGCCGTTACGATCTTTTTTTCGCCGCTTTCAAGATCGTATCCGGTCACATCCGCTATCTCAATGACGGCGCCGTGGCGCTCCGCCTGCTCCTTAAACTTAAGCCCCAAGTCAACGCCCGCCACACCTTCCGGGAAACCCGGATAGTTCTCGACGATATGCGCCCTCGCGATCTGGCCGCCGGCAAAAATCCTCTCTATGATAAGCGCCGACAGCCCCGCTCTCGCGGCATAGACGCCCGCCGACAGCCCCGCGGGTCCCGCGCCGACAATGATGATATCATACATACATAATCTCCTTTTCTGGTGTTTCCAGCACTAATAATAACCTATTTAATCCAAAAAAACAAACGGGCTTTAGCTATGTTTTAAAATTATTCATATTATAACAAAAAACGCTGCGGATTATATTGTTCACTGCAAAATATCTTAACGCCTATTCGGCGCCCGCAATGTTTATTCGAGTTCCTCCCGTAAAACCTCGATGGCTTTTTGTGCCTGTGCGTCCTCATCAAAAGTATAGGCCTCCGGATTATCGAGGAATTCCTGCTGTAATTCAACAACATAGTCCGGATAAATACCGTTTCCGTCAATGCTTCTGCCGTTTGGCGTAAAATATTCCGACGTGGTCAGTTTTATACCGCCGCCGGTCGACGTGATGGGTATGATCACCTGGACAACACCCTTGCCGTATGTCGTTGTACCCACCACTTTGCCATAATCATAATCCTGCACTGCACCCGCAAATATCTCCGCCGCAGACGCCGTGTTGCCGTTGACGATGAGCGTGATCGCCATGTCAAGGCAATCCGCGTCGCTCAAATACACTTCTCCCTCACCATATTTATCCTTGGTATATACGATCTTTCCTTCGGGCAGCAGTATATCCAAAACAGCCACGACCGTGTCCAGGTATCCGCCCGGATTGTCACGAAGATCGATTACGATACCCCTTGTTCCGTTCTGCTCAAAATAATCAACGGCTTTTTTAAACAGTTCTTCGCAGTTTCCGCCAAACTGCACGATCTTCATATAGCCGATCTCATCATCCAGCATCTCATAGCTTAACATGTCGATCGTAACCACACTGCGCACCATCTCGAATTCAAGCACATCGTCGCCTCTTTTGATGCCTATCGTGATGGCCGTCCCTTTTTCTCCGATGCAGAGTACGCTGATCTCCTGCAGCGTTTTATCCGTCACATCAAGGCCGTTGACACTGATGATCAGATCTCCGGCCTCTATGCCCGCCTCACGGGCGGCGGATCCGTCAAAAAAATACTCCACCATGGCAAGGCCTGTAACTTCGTCAATACTGATGACCATGCCAAGGCCGTAGTATTCTCCCGAGGCTTCCTGATTAAACGTCTGGTATTCCTCGGGGGTGTAATAGACGCTGTACGGGTCGTCCAAGGCCGCGACCATCGCTTTCAGCCCTGCATACTGTATCTCCTCCGTATCATAGTCTCTCAGATAATTCTCTTCGATGATCTTCTCGACAGTCATAAACTCGGCAAGCGAAAGCGAATCGTCACTACCTTTCAGACTCGCGCTGAACGCATATGAAGTCACCACGAATGTTGTGAGAGAAGCGGCAATGCCGACAATGACAGCCAGGAGTACTGCTAATGATCTTTTCATATCATACCTCCGAAAAACACATACATATATAAATATGTGTGCAAATACTTGAAATATTCTGATAAAAATAAAAAGCCTTCTTTGCGCACCACCGGCTGCGCAAAAGAAGGCGTACTTTTTGTATCAATGTGCCGCGTTATAAGCGTATTGTACACACGCCTGATGACGCGGGCATTCCGCGCTTGTTTCGTGCACCTTCGAGTCGTTAAAGTGTATGCAGAAATGCCCAGGGAAGTTATTACCGGCTATCACATCGACCATATGCGGCATGCCGTGCTGCGACGCCGCATAAGTCACGCCGTTTGACAAGGTGACCCATATCGCACGCCGGTTCCACGACCATTCGCCGCCAAAGATCTCAAGCATGATCGCGGTATCCGCCGCCGTATACGGTTCACAGTCCGCATGATACCATCCGCCGAAGCGATATGCGGTATACTGCAGACCGGTTTTTACATCCGTAACAAGCGCGGTCGTGCCTTTTTTCCACTGCTTATCGATCTCGTCCCATGTCGAGAGCTTCACCTCTCCCGTGATGCCAAACATCTCCGCCACTGTCGTGCTGATGCCGTTGTCACTGAACAGCATCGCGTATGTCTCCGGGCCGACAATGCCGTCTGCAGCAAGCCCCGCTTTTCTCTGAAACGCTTTCACTGCGCCTTCGGTGACTTCGCCGAAATAACCCGTCGCCGGGGCGATCATAAAGTTTCTGCTGCGCAGTTCCTGCTGTATATTTCTCACCTCCGCACCTGACATGCCAATTTTTATCATAGTGCCCGGCTGTTCCGCATTGCTTATTTTGATATAATCTTTATGGACATATCCGTTAATGACTTCTATCGTGCCGTTTTCATTCGTCTCCTCGATCTCGACATAATACCAGTCTCCGGTCATATTCAATATCTTCAGGCCTGTCCCTTCGCTGAGATCCCTGATGATGGTGCTGTACAGCCCCGGGTTTTGCCGAAGGTGCAGGCCCCCTTCAATTACATTCGCGACCAAATAGTCTTTTGACGGCAAAAACACATATTCTGCGCTGACGTATCCTCTATAATTGCCGTATATGATCCTGTACCAGCCTTCTCCTTCTTCGCAGTATACGCCGATCCTCGTTCCGTCGTCAAGCTGTGTAATAACGGGCGAATCCGTGGTCGGGCGCAGCCTCATGTTGACGTCGTCACCCATAATCGTCGCGTCCTCAAAATAAGGCGTGGCGCCAGCGGACGCAGCCGGAATAAAAAAGTAAATACAAAGGATGGCTGCAATAAAAATACTGATTTTCTTCTTTTTAAAATACACCCGACATCACACCCCGCATATATCTTTTCACATTATACACCCTGCCTTTAGCCATGTCAAAACAGGGAACTGTTTCTTTTTTATTGTCTGATGCTGTCTTTTTTTGGGCTGTTTACAACACGCTTTTTAATCGTCCAAAGCAACATATACGCCTGCATAAAAGAATAATTCGGTTGTACGATATCACGAAGAGATATAATAAAAAAACATTGGCACATACGTATTATTGTGGTATAATCTCATACTGTCGGCAGCAAGAAATATCGTTGGCCGACGACAACCCCGCCAATGTAGCTCAGCTGGCAGAGCGGCTCATTCGTAATGAGCAGGTCAGCGGTTCGATTCCGCTCATTGGCTCCATTTTTTATAGGTTCCCCGAAGGGCCAACGGCTTTTTGGGGCGTGCTTCGGGGTGTAGCGCAGCTTGGTAGCGCGTTTGGTTCGGGACTAAAAGGTCGCAGGTTCAAATCCTGTCACCCCGACCATGTATTGTTGACAATTTAGATGTAAAAAGTGGAACAGTCAGGTTTTCAGGCTGTTTTTCTTTTGTATCTTACATAATATTCGGTATTACTGTAGATACATATGATATTGGCACAGGAAGAAAACTCATGATTAAATAATCATCCACCCCTTCATGTACTGTTCCAGAGTTATAGGACAGAGAAAAATACCCCTATCGTAGAATTACTATGATTTATGCAAACTGACATCGTTTTTCATATGGTGTCAGTTTTGATTTTAGCTGAATACGCTCGAAGTTG
>JAQTSP010000188.1 GCA_028711205.1 Eubacteriales bacterium
TGACATGTATTTTCCCCTTTCTTCCAGAGCCAATAAAAAAGCTCTGAAGTATAGCTTCAGAGCAAACTGCATATCAAAAACTGATGCGTTCTTCTCTCATCCAGACTGTACTGTCGGTTACGGAATTACACCGTATCAGCTATTCGCTCGCGGACTGTCACCGCCGGTCGGGGAATTGCGCCCCGCCCTGAAGATATACATTATTATATTTGTATATTATTATACAATAATTTCTTATTTGCGTCAACCTCAAAAATCTATGTCTCTATGTCTTCAAGATAGCTTTCGATATCGGCAAGATTGTTAAATACCTTGCCGGCCTCAAGGACCTGCTGCTGCTCGTCGTCAATAACATCAAAAGCGACGCTGATCTCAATATAGACATATTGCTTATCCGTACCAAGCGCGGTTCTGTATACCGCCAGCGCGTCGCGGTATTTTTTGAGTATGTAATGCTCCGGGCAATAACAATCAAACGTTTTTTTTAGCACCAGTGTATCCGTGCCAAACGCGACGATCTTGATATCAGGGTAAGCCTCCGAAAGCTCGGAAAAAGTCAGGCCGGCCATATCCTCGCCAACCGCGCAGCTGACATATATATGATGGCAGCACATCATATATTCATAGTCCCACTCGACTGTTGCGTCATTTGCAATTCTCGCTTCATCCGCGGCCACGGGTACGGCGGACGATACGTCATCGGCTTCGTCCACGACGCGCGGTTCGTTTTTGGCAATCAAATAGCCGGATAAGCCCGCACACGATAACGCAATAATGATAATGGCGAGGGTAAACAGTTTTTTATGCCTTTTGATGGACAACAAAAATCCCTCCGAAAACTCTCTTTGGGATATTGTTTGTAATAATAATCGATTTAATTCATCGCATTAAAGCACGGCGTTATGGTATACGTTTTGTACGTCGTCATTATCGTCAAGCATATCGAGCAGTTTCTGCACGCTCGTTTCGTTGTCCTCTGACAGTTCGACAGTGTTCTCGGGCACCATTTGTATCTCGGCGAACAAAAAGATGTAGCCGCTTTTTTCAAGCGCTTCGTATACGGCGGAGAATGACGCGATGTCCGTGGTGATTTCAAGCACATCGTCACTATCGTCGATATCGAGCGCACCGGCTTCAAGAGCCGTCAACATCAATGCGTCTTCATCGACGCCGTCTGTTTTTTCTATCGCCAGAACGCCTTTTCTTTCAAACATCCAGGCGACACAGCCCGTTGCGCCAAGCGCGCCGCCGTTTTTGTCAAAGCTGTGCCTGATATCGCTTGCCGTTCTGTTTCTGTTGTCGGTCAGCGCCTCGACGATGACGGCGACGCCTCCGGGGCCATATCCCTCATACACGATGGATTCGAAGTTGATGTCGCCAAGCTCTCCGGCCGCTTTTTTTATAGAGCGTTCGATGGTATCGTTGGGCATATTGTTCGATTTGGCTTTTGCGATCACATCTTTTAATTTCGAATTTGCATCGGGGTCTGCCCCGCCCTCTTTGACGGCGACGGCGATCTCCCGCCCGATCTTTGTGAATATCTTTCCCCGTTTTGAGTCTGTGCGTTCCTTTTTATGTTTGATATTAGCCCATTTCGAATGTCCGGACATAAAACACCTCACACGTATATATTTAAAATAATAATAACATAAAAAAAGCGGCCGTTCAATTATTATAACAGCTAATCAGTATAACTGGCCGTTGGGAAGAAGATTCAAAAGTTCATCCTCGCTGTCAAAACGCATATAGGTATCCGGCACGTCGCCGATAATGATCGTCTCGGAAATAAGCACCTGAGAAGATATTTCTACAACCTGCGAAGCATTGCCGACGACGATTTTTACAATGGTCGTCAATATCAGATAGATCTTATGCCTTGTCTGATTGATACCGGCATCCTCAAATTCCGTCATAAAATCTGTGGTCACAGAGCCGATAGGCTCAAACTTTACTCTGACAGACGGCCCGCGTCCGGTAAGGAGCTGGCCGCCGATGATGGTGCCGATGGGTATGCTGATGCCCTGTTCCCCGAGATTTGCGATGTTGTCCTGGGCGGCAAGCGCCGTATCGGCAGCGAGGTTGTTCATAAACGCTGCATTCGCGGTGACCAATGTGATCCTGCCCGCTTCGTCTTTCTCTATATTGATGAGGTCGGTATAAGTGATCTCATTGCCTATCGTTTCCTGTACGGCGGAATTCATGGCTTTGACAGCAAGCGCGCGCAGCTTTGCTTCGGACATGCTGAGTATCGTGGGCTTGACCGCGTTGTCGACCGCAACATAGCCTATAATCACAAGAATAACAAGTATGATCGCTATCCACTTTTTTGATATTCTTATTCGAAGCCGCATTGAACCACCTTTTTTCTGTACCGCTGATGCATGCGCAGCCGCATCCATATTTCAGCATACGTGCGTAAAATGTAAAATATGTTGCTATTTTAATGTCTTATGATAAAGAATATGTTATAATACAAAAAATCCATTGAAGGATAAGGGTATGAACGAAAAAGATCATTCATCCAAAATTAAAAAAATAACTAACGCATTAAAAAAAATGCGTGCGGCTATAAAGAAAACGCTGAATAAGGCAGGTGGGTTTATAAAAAGACCGGCCCGTTATGTTCTTCGCGTATTCAAGAAGAAGGGCCGCAACGAATTTATTACGGAAAATGAGAACACAAAGGTATCCGGTGACACTCAGATATTTGACGCTCTTGATATTTCAGAAGCGGAAGGCCCGGTGTACAGACGCAAAAAAGCGGACATGAACACAAGAACACGCGAGCTGCCGCATATATCCAAAGAGCATCTATCGGGCGAAGGCAAAGAACACGCCAATATGTTTAAGACAAAACGCCGAAATTACAGTTTTTTTGTCGGCGTTGTTCTGACATCGATCAAGCTGCTGCTGATCGCGGTTTTTATGATCGGCGCCGCAGGGCTCGGCACGCTTGTCGGGATCGCAAAAGCGTATATGGAAACGACCCCGACGCTCAATACAGCGGAGATTGAAGAACAATCAGAAACGTCGAATATCTATGACTGCAACGGCGAGTGGATCGCGGCATATACGGGGTCGGAAAACCGGGACTGGGCATCGATTGACGAGATCCCCGAGATGCTTCAAAAAGCCGTGATCGCGATAGAAGATGTGCGGTTTGATTATCACTCGGGTGTGGACATCAAAAGGATCGTCGGCGTGTTCATTGACAATTTGATGAACGACAACATTCAGGGCGGCAGCACGATCACACAGCAACTGATCAAAAACAGCGTTTTGAGCACGGAAAGAACATATAAAAGAAAAATACAGGAAGCGTACCTCGCGATACAGCTTGAACAGGAATATGAAAAGTCGGAGATACTCGAGTCTTATTTGAACACCATCAATCTCGGTGCGTCAAACTACGGTGTCAAAGCAGCCGCAATGGACTACTTTGGCAAAGACCTTGACAATCTGACCCTGAGGGAATGTGCGATGCTTGCGGGCATCACACAATATCCTTATCTGTACAACCCAAGGCGGTGCTATTATATCGTGGAAGACCCTGATATCATTAATGACCGCACGGATGATGTTCTGTATCAAATGTATATCGCCGGGTTCATCACTGAGGAGGAATATCAACAGGCATTAAACGATGACGTCACCGTTTTGGAGGAGTCTGAAGTCAAAGAGATGTATGATTATCCGTATTTTATCGAATACGCCATCTACGATATCATCACGCATTTACTGGACGAGCGAAATCTTCAGGATACGGACGAAAACAGGAACGCCATTGATGATGAACTCCGCACAGGCGGCTTCAGCATATATCTGACGATCGATACCGAGATTCAGCAGATCGTACAGGACAGCCTGGAGGAATGGGATGACTACCCTGCGCTTGCGGATACAAACGACAGCGTCGCCATCTATGAGAACAGCGACGGTACAGTGGACGAAGTCATACAGCCGCAGGCCGCTGCGGTCGTGCTTGAACAGAGTACGGGTGAATTAAAAGCTATCGTCGGCGGAAGAGAGACACCGACTGCAAGAAAAACGCTGAACAGAGCGTATCAGACATCGATGCCTGTCGGCTCGTCTATCAAGCCGATCGCCGTTTACGCGCCGGCCATCGACCTTGGGTATTCCGACGGTACGGTCGTGCCCAATCTGCCTGTGGCAATCGAAGGCTGGGATACGGAATCAGGATACCCGTCGGGCGGTTCGTTATATTACGGCCCCGTCACATTGCGTACGGCGCTTGTAAAATCACTGAACAGCGCAACAGCCTATACACTGATGAATCTTGTCGGTCTTGATGAATCGTACAACTATCTGATCTCGATGGGAATCAACCCTTCGCATATCAGCAAAACGGGATCAGGGCTTGCGCTCGGCACATCCGGTATCACGCCGATAGAATTGGCGGCCGCATACGCGACGATCGCGAACAGCGGTACATATTTGGAGGCATTGTCCTTTACAAAAGTTGTGGACAGCCACGGAGATGTGATTTTAAACGCAGACGAGATCAGGGAAGAGCGGGATGTGTTCGACGAATCGACGGCATGGCTGGTCACAGACATGCTTGTTAACGCTGTTGAGAGCGGAA
>JAQTSP010000015.1 GCA_028711205.1 Eubacteriales bacterium
GGAGTGCAGCTCGACCGTCAGGCCCGCTAAAGGCACGCCGTTCTCGTCGGTGATCTGGCCGGATAAATCAATACGGTTGCCGCTCCCGGCCGACGGGATCCCTCCCGTCAACTCTCCCATGATCTGGTCAAGAGGAAGATCCGAATCGCCGTATGTCGAGGCCGTGACCGATACCGCACCGATCAACGTATCGCCTGCCGATACGCCGTCGCCACTCATCTGATATGCGGCGATCGTAAACGTGTATTCTTTGCCCGGATCAAGTCCCTGTATCAGGCAAGCTGTGCCGTCCCCGCTGACCATTCCCAGCAGTGTCGGCGGAGTCGTCGACGAATCCCATATCAGATAATAGTCCGCGCCGGCCACGCTGTCCCATTTTAAAGCGATCGATGTCGTCGTCGTCGCGGCGCTTGGCACCCGGATATTCATCGGTGTTGAGCCCGTGCCCGACGGCATCGAAGGCGCGTTGCCGGGCACCGCCAGCAGCGGCGAAATCTGTCCTGCCGGTTTGGAACCCGGGTCATCCGGATCGGTTCCGGCCGCGATCTCATCGGCGTCGCTGACGCCGTCGCCGTCGCTGTCTGCATTCGGGTTGTCGAGGACGCCGTCGCCGTCCGGGTCGGAGGGCGTCGAATCCGCATCATCCGGGTCTGAGCCCGCCGCGATCTCGTCACCGTCGCTGACGCCGTCACCGTCGCTGACGCCGTCACCGTCGCTGTCCGCGCTGGCGTTATCCACGTTGCCGTCGCCGTCCGTATCCGATGGCGTCGAATCCGCGTTGTCCGGATCTGACCCTGCCGCGGTCTCGTCGCCGTCGCTGATACCGTCGCCGTCGCTGTCCGCGCTGGCGTTATCGATCACACCGTCGCCGTTCTTGTCCGACATGGTGTATGTCGTGACTTTTTTCACCTCTCCATAACTTGTGCCTTCGCTGTTTTTCGCGTACACCGCGATATAATAGGCCGTACCGGCTTTAAGGCCGCTGATTGTTGCGGTAAACGCATTCGAACTTGTCCATTTGCCGGCAACCTTTGTACCGGCGGAAGCGGGATTGAACGACGCGCTGGTGCTGTAGACAACACCGCATTCTGTTACCTTGGCCTGGCCGGTGTTTGTGACCTTGCCGCCGCATACGATACTGGAAATTGTGATGCCTCCCGAACCCACGGCCAGCGTGTTCACCGACGCTTTTTCCGTCCGTTCAACATTGACGGTAATATCCGCGCCGGCGCTCAGCCCTTCTCTGTCCGCCAGCACGACGCTGACCGTGCGCGGCAGCACCGACGGATTGGTATGATTCGTGTTTTCATATGTGATGGCGCTGATCAGCATCTCGATCCTCTCAAGTGTCGAATTGCTGCCCAGGCCGATCTTCAACATCTTTCCCACGCCGTTATACACAGCGTCTACAATGCCGATGACGGTGCCGCCGACAGACACCTCGCTGCCCGCGTTCATGCCGGTACTAAAAGCAACATTGCCGTCCGAAGCAACCGCAAGCACGTCTTCGCCGGACGTCCCGCCAGCCGTGACGGACACGCTCAAGTATCCGCCGCTATAATTCAGATTGTCGATATCCGTTACATCGGCATCCTGCCCGCCGTCGAGTATCGCCTGGCCCTGGTCTTCAAGATAATCCACGGTGTCGCCGTCAAGGTTCATAAGGGTATGTACATCGTTGATGGGCGTCACATCGACCGTCAGCGTATTGCTCTCTTTGCTGTCGTCAATACCATCATTCACTTTAAATTCAAACGACGCATAACCTATGCCATTCTTGTTTTCCTCCGGTACAAAACGCAGCTTTCCGTTCTCCAGATCCGCTATGGGCAGGATCTCGCCAATATTCACGTTTGCCCATGCTTTCAACACCGTATCATAACGCTGCAGGCTGCCGTTAGCCGGAAGTGTCATTATTTTCAGCTGTACAAACGCGTCATCGTTGGCGTCGCTGTATCCCCATTCGGCAACGCCGAATATATATGCCGTGTCCTCGTCTGTGGCGACGTTATTATCCTCTCCTGCCGGCGGGTCGTTCACGATGATGCCAAGACCCGGCGATTTTACGGAGACGTTGCCCGCAAAATCCGTCAACGTATAGTAGAATGTATGAACGCCGATACAAAGCGCGTCCGCGTCTGCGACAGTAAAGCTCCAGCCGCCTGTTTCATCGGCATCCACCGTGCCCAGCAGCTCATCGCTGCCGTTATATACGCTCACTTTGGCATAGGCCTCGCCCAGTCCGGCGATCTCCGGTGTCCGGTCATCGGTCGTGCTGCCGCCAGAGGCCAGATACGGCGCGCTGCCGGGCGCCGGCGCAGACGTATCGACCGTGATCCTGAGCGTATCCGAAACCTCCGACACATCGCCGCCGTTGTCTGTCGACGTCGCGGTAATATCATATGTCCCGTCGCTCAGCGCGTCCGCAGTCAGGCTCCACGAGCCGTCCGCGTTTACCGTCGTCTGCCCGATCAGCGTATCGTCCGCGTAGACTTTGATCAGGCTGCCGCCCATCGCAGACCCTGCCGCGCCTTCAAAAGCGGGCGTGGTATCATTTGTTATATCGTCGGTATCCGAAACGCCTGTATCGCTCACCGCGCTCAAACCGGGCGCCGACGGCGTAAACGGCTTATCGTAAAGATTGTTGACGTCTATCGTGACCGTAACGGTATCGCTGTAGTTCTCATCGGTATCTGTCTCTGTGATGCTGACGTCAAGCACGTACTGCTGTATCGTATCGTGGTCGATCGTACCCGCCACGGTGATCTCGCCGCTGTCGGCGTCGATACCGAATGCCGTGTCCGTATTGCCGCCTGTAATCTCGTAGAGAAGGCTGTCTTTTTCCGCATCTACCGCGATCACCGTGCCGACAGCCGTACCGGCAGGCGCGTTTTCGTCCACATCAAATGTCTGGTCACCTACGACGGGCGCGTCATTGACGGGCGTCACCGTGATGCTGAAAGTGTCGGTGGCCGTGCCCGCGCCGTCCTCACCGCCATCCGCAAGTTCAAAGGAAAACGCGTCGTCCGTCGTTTCGCCGCCGTCATGCGTGTATGATAAGAGGCCGTTACCGATATCGGTCTGCGTAAAGGTATCGCCAATTTCAAGCGTAACGCCGTCCAGCTTTAAAGTGCCGTTGTCCGTGATGGCTGTCACGGTAAATATACATCCCGTGCCGCTGTCGTCCGGATCGCCCTCCAGCAGTTCCGACGACGTGATGGCTGCGCTGGCGCCTTCATACAGCGTCAAACCGGCGTTTGTGCTGACCGCGGGCGCGTCGTTTAAGGGCGTGACCGTAATCGAAAACGTGCCGTTAAGCGTTGCGGTGCCGTCTGACAGCCTGAAACCAAAGCTGTCGCTCGTCGTTTCGCTTCCGTTGTGCTCGTAAGTCACATTCCCATTATTGATATCGGTTTGGGTAAATGTTCCGTTCACCTCAAGCGCGCTTCCGCTTTTTTTCAACGTGCCATTTGCAGGCGCGCTTGTCAACGTATAAAATAAGTCGCCCGTGTCATTGTCCACATCGCTTGCCGATAACAGCGACGAGCCGATTGTACCGCTTCCCTCTTCATTCACACCGAGCGGAAGATTCGCAGCTATGGCCGGCGCGTCGTTAACGGGCACCACCGCAATACTGAACGTACCGCTGACCGTGCCCGCGCCGTCCTCTCCGCCGTCCGCAAGCGTAAACGAGAACGCGTCGTCCGTCGTTTCGCTTCCGTCGTGTACGTATGTCACATAACTGTTATCGATATCCGTCTGAGTGAACGTAGCGCCTGCGCCGAGCGCACTGCCGCTTTTTCTCAACGTACCGTTCGATACGTTTGACGTCAGCGTATAGATACATCCCGTCCCGCTGTCATCCGGATCGCCTTCATTCAGCTTTGATGACGTGATCGCCGCGGAGGTTGCCTCGTTGAGCGACAGCCCCGCGTTTGTACCGATCGCGGGCGCATCGTTGACGGGCGTGATGTTCACCGTTCGTGTGTCCGAATCCGTCGCGTTGTTCTCGTCGCATGTCTGCACCGTGATCGTGCGCGTCGCGGCCGGATCGTCCGACGTGTTCTGATATGTAACCTGGCTGATGATCGTTTGTACCACAGACGCGGTCGCATAGGTCTTGACCACGCGGATATTGTCGATGTCCATCGTGGACCCGATCGCTCTGCCGCCCGTCTGGTCGTATGAGCCGCAGACAAACACAAACTTGAGTTTGTCACTGTAAGCAGACAAATATGCTGAAGAAAGAAATATCTCCTTTGTCTGCCATGAACTGATCGAGTCGCCCCTTTGATAGAGTATCTGTGTTTTTTGTCCGGTATCATCGTTGACCAGATAGGCGTACACATCAAAATCATCGCTGGTTTGCGCCGCTTTCCAGTCAAAAGCGATCGTATCGCCGGGGCTGGCTTCAAAATAACTGCTTGTCGCCGACGGCCCGTGCGCGGTACCGTATCCAACCGATACCTGGCCGCTGATGGACAGATGCAGGTAGTGATTTCCGTCAGCCTCCGTGGAAATCGTCGATGAAAAACTGCCGGATGATAGTGTGTCGCCGCTGATGTAGTATTCGGAATTGTTAAACGTCCACCCTGTCGTACCGTTTTCAAACCCCGAGTTGGCCATCGGCGAGTTGAAATTGATTGTTAAAGGCTGTCCGTTTTGACCGTTCTCCGTACCGTCGACGACGCCGATCGCCGTCGTACCGCTGCCGTCTCCAAGGTACACCGTGCCGCCGGAGACTGAGATCGCGCCAGCCGTATCAGGATTCGCGCCGCTTGTCAGCATGAAGTTGTCTCCCGAATTTGAACTGGCCACGCTGAACCGTACATACCCGTCGTCAAACGACGCGCTGCTGGTCACCGTCACAGCGCTGTCCACACAGACGGCATCGTCACCTTCTGTGATGCTGATACTGCTGTCAGATAAATTGACCACACTTCCCGCCAGAGTAATCCCGGGAAGAAACAAATTGCCGGTTATTGCCAGCGTGAGAATCAACACCAATATTTTTTTAATATTGTTTTTCATCCTGTACTCCCTATTACCAAAATAAAATCATTCATTCCATAAACGTATCTGCGTTTTATATATAAACAAAAAATACAAGAATAAATATAAAAATAACAATATAAACCATAAGAGAGCCATTTTAAACAAAAAATGGCTTTCTTAACATCCATGAAATAATAAGCAGTATGATAAACATGAAAATTGTCTAAGCTGTTTTTTCCTGTGTCCCGTTTAAGACCTCATTGACGAATACGTTGACGATGTGGGCGTCAAATTGTGTACCTGCGTTTTTTATCAGCTCTTTCATAGCCTTTTTTTCTGTCAGCTTGTCCTTATACGGCCTGTCGCTTGTCATGGCGTCATACGCATCCGCTATGGCCAGTATGCGTGACTGAAGAGGGATTTGAGCGCCCTTAAGCCCGTTTGGATACCCAAGGCCGTCAAGCCGTTCATGGTGCTTGAGCACATACTCGGCAATGTATGCCATATTGTTGGACGAGCTCAAAATCCTGTATCCAATCTCGGGATGCCTTTTTATCTCGATTGATTCCTGATCTGTCAGTTTCCCTTTCTTATTAAGTATCCTGTCACTGATAGCGATCTTGCCGATATCATGCATCAAACCAATGAGCTCAAGTTCTCCCAATTCCTTTTGTTGCAGATGCATCGCCTGTCCAATATCACGGCACAGCTCGCTGACTCTTTTTGAATGCAGCCGCTCCCTTGTGCTTTTCTCGTGAAGCGTCATCAATATTGTGTTGATCGTATTGCCCCTCATGCTTGAGCTTTCTGTTGATTTCTTTCTGTACATATAGTCTTCGGCGCTCTTGATCACATCTGTCATTGTCTCGTCGCCGCTTCGTTTTGTATCAAACCCGAGAGATATGGAAAAATTGACATCCGACATTTTGACCCGCGCGCAGTTTTCTTTGATTCTGCTGCATACTGCCTCCGCCCATTTTTCATCCGCTTTTGGCAGCAGCACTACAAATTCGTCGCCGCCCCACCTCGCAACGATATCCTCTTTCCGGCACGCTTTCTTGATCTCTGCCGCCATATCTTTAAGCAGCTGGTCTCCGACTGCATGTCCAAAGGCATCGTTAGTCAGCTTTAACCCGTTGACGTCGCCGATGATCACTGAAAGCGGCAAATTACTGTCCACGTCGACTCTTTTAAGCTCCTCGTCAAAAAACCTGCGGTTATACAGTCCCGTCAAACCATCATGATACCCAAGATGGTTGATTTCCTGCTGTTTTTTTCTTTCTTTGGAAACATCCCGTATCACAAGCACAACACCTAAGAGATGGCCGATATCGTCTTTTATCGGGGCCGCGCTGTCCGCGATCGGCATTTTGGTGCCGTCCTCGCGGATGAACAGGCTGTGATTCGCAAGGCCTATTATGTTGCCTGTTTCCAACACCTTTCCCACCGGATCTTCCACCTTTTTTCCAGTGTACTCATTAATGACGTTGAATATGCTGTTGATCGGTTTGCCGATCACATCTCTCGTCCATCCGGTAATCTCCTGCGCTGTTTTATTGATCAGGGTAATGACGCCCTCTTTATCCGTGGTGATCACGCCGTCTCCCACGGAAAGCAGCGTGACCCTCAGCCTTTCCTCGCTTTCTTTCAGCTTCCTCTGTGTTATCCTTCTTGCCGTCACATCATGTATAATAGAATATATGAGCTCTTGCCCTTTCATCTGTATCGAGCCGCTGAACACTTCCACATCACGCACACCGCCCGAAGCGATTCTGTGCCTGAAATGATGATGATTGATATTTTTCACGGCCGACCGCACAATCTCCCGGGCGACCTCCTCGGCGCTTAATATATTGATCTCAGACATCTTTTTATTTTTTATCTCTTCAAGAGACCATCCGTAAAACTCACAGGCGGCCGGATTCGCATCAACGATCTGTCCGCTTGCCGGATTTTCTAACAGCATGACCGCGTGGTGGTTTTCAAATAAGCTCCTGTAGCGCATCTCACTTTCTTCAAGCTGCGCCAGCATATTTCTGCGGTCAATTTGCCGCAGCAACAGCATGCTAAGCAAAACCGCGCCAACTGGGTTGATCACCAATCCTGGCAAATATATGTTCCTGGCAACCTCCACGACTATGTCCCAGGGTAAAATAAATATACTGGGCAGTAACGCGATTTGCGTGATAATACCGAATAAATACAGCTCAGCCCATCTGAATCGCTTTTTTTGCACAACTTTATTAAACCGCAGATACCGCCAAAGCAAACCAAAGGCCGCCGAAAGAATGATTGTGCCAATACCGGTCCATACGCCAACTCCACCTAAAAACAGTCTGAACAGTGCCGTGATCACGGCGGCTATGACGGTCGGAGCAAGCCCCATGAACATACCGGATACGCTGATAAGAACAGTGCGTGCGTCGATAAATATACCCGGTGATACCTGATAAGGATCAGCCATGATGCAAATCCCGATCAAACCGATGATGCATCCAAGAAAGATGTTTTTGATACCTTTAAATTTTAACGCCTTTGTCGGTACGAGGGCATAGACGATACTCAGCGCCAACAACAACACTATATTGTATACACCGCTGATAATTATTCCGCTATTTATCACTCCACTGTCCATATGACACCTCAGTTTTTCGTTGAATACATCCCATAATGACATACCGTTGGGAAAAGTTTACTTTTTATATACTTACACAATTTTTTACTGAATGAAACATGATTTGGCCTTTTAGTTTTTATCGAAAGCATTATTCTTTTATATTGCTTTCGAGCCGCGAAAGTGCAAAAGCAATACAAAATATCCGCAGGCTGATCGGAAACTCGACACAAACAGTCGGCGCCTCTTCATCCGGATCATTTGATATCCCGATATAGGCAATACACCCCTCCTGTTCAATTTCTTCGGTAAATGAATGATCAATAAAATCCAAAAGATCACATCCGGCAGTCAAAATCTAATATTGTTATCGCTTTTTGCTACATATTTATGAATATTTATAATGATTTATCCGTTTTATATCTTTTGTTCGCCAAAAAGAGCCGGATAACACCGACAGACCAAAAGTTCTCACCTTTTTGCTGCTATCTGAATACATTAAATTAATCTTTATATTAAAGTGGTGATACAAAATGTATAAAAATGATTGTTTGTTTATTATTCTGCTGCTGTGCTGCAGCGGTGGGTTTGGCAATGACCGTTGTTGCAGCCATACCGCATGCCGCAGACGCTGCCGATAATTTGTATCAATAATACCGGCACACTAAAAGGGTAGCTTTCTACCCTTTTTATTACTTCTCAACTTTTATAAGCTGATTCGCAACCTTTTGGCCGGACTCATTGAACGTATACTGTATCTTTATGATATCGCCTGTATCAAGGCCGCTCACCTGCTCCAACGCGTCCCCGGTCAGTTGAAACCAGTCATACGATCCGTCGCCTTTGATAACCTCGATCGAATGCGGATCCATCTGCCCTTCAAACGTAACGACCGTCGTCTGTTCGCCGAAACTGACGATGATGTTTTGCCCCTGCTCGTTTTGCTGATACTCAAAAACGATGGCATCTCCGGTCTGGAATGACCCAGCCAGTTCACTGATCGCATCCGTCAGGCGAAACGCGGCCGCCCCGCCGTCTACGATCACCTCGATCGAATTGCTGTCGATCTGTCCCGCATATTCGCCTTCAGTATACTTTGCCGTATCTGAATTCTCTTGATCGACGGAAGCGGCGGCATTTTCATCGCCGTCCGCGATGGCGGCTTCTCCTGTATCACCGCCCTCTTGGGTCACCAATAGATCCTGATTATCAGTATCGCTGCAACCGCCAAACGTTATGAGTATAATAAAGAATAGTGCAACCAAATATTTTTTCACGGCCCTGCCTTCCTTTCATGCCTGCCCATCAGACGCGCTACCGCCGGTATACGGCCTTCACAATTATAAATCAGTATAATGCAGCCGGCAATATTATTATCTTCGCTTTAAAAATAATTATTACAAAAAAAACAAGCGCCTAAGCAGAACGCCTGTTTTTTTGCAATATAGAGATGTTCTTATTATCTACTCTTCCTCGGAACCTTCTTCATCGCCTGGCACATCACCCGCTGGCGCCGCTGTATCATCAAGCGCGATATCGACCTCGCCGAGTATCGCCACGACCTGGCGTCTGATTTCTATACGGGTTTCCTGCTTCTCTATCAGGCTGGCCAGCGCCGCAGTTCCCGCGTCGATATCAGATTCTTTCTTCGCGTTGATATAATCCTTCCAAAGATCCTGTATCTCTTTTTTCAGCCCCCTGATCTCGGCCTGCAGTTCTTTGATGCCCGCGCATTTTTCCTGAACCATGGCCAGCGCCTCTTCGCTCAGCGCATACCCGTTGGCTTCAATGGCCGCGATCTTTGCTTCAATACTGGCACTCAGCGCTTCCTGCTGGTCACCCAATTCTCCCCATTCCTCACGGTTTGCGTGGACTTCGTCAAGCAGCGCGCTGACTGCGTCTTTAAACGCCGCTTTTTCTTCCTGTTTTGACGGGGTATCCTCGTCCGTTTCTGTCGATTCCTCCGTTGTTTTTTTATCCGGCTTATCCTCGGGTTTGGCGGCAAGCGCGTTTGTCATAAACAATGAAAGTATCATCATCATCATAACAATAACAACCAGTATCCTCTTCATTCGCTCATCCTCCTTCACTATTCAGAATATTCTACGTCGCCAAAGTCTCCGCCGCTGATATCATCAAGCAGGCCTTCCAGTTCATCGAGCTCCTGTTGTGTCTGTGAGGATGACGAGTAATCCGACTCTGATTTTTCGTTTTCTTCACCCTGGCTTTCAGAAGGCTCCGTGGCCGGCGCCTCTTCAATCTGTTCCGTTTGCAGAGGTTCCTTTGTCCCGGCCGCCGTTTCATTCACTGCCGCTGCAGAATCATCTTTCTTTTCGACGCATCCCGGCAACAACAAAACAGCCACGATCAAAAGCAAAAATACTCTTTTCATTGCTTTCCTTCCATAAGATATCATAGAGACTTTCATACATATAAATAATTAAACACTTTTTTGGTATCTGAAACACCTTTTTAAAAAATATCTGAGTTCCTTACGTATATTCCTGCAATAATATGTATCGGATAAAAAAAACGATACTTTAATGCTGAATCTAAAGCTGAATTGGCATTTTTTAGGTATAACTATTTTTTATAGATCCCTTCAAGCGTTGCCGTGGCCAATATATGCGGCGCAACGGCCGCCTCAAATTCTGTTTTTGAGAATCCTCCCGGCAGCGCCACTTCGGCATCCAGCGCATAGACTGTGATCTCGTATGTATGGTCTTTATCCGGCGGTGCCGGGCCGCCGTATCCAACCGTACCAAAATCATTCGTGCCCTGTACCGCTTTGTTCCCCGCGTCCGCGCTGAAATTCTCCGGGATCGTGCTCTCTTCAATATTCACCGCCATCCAGTGCACCCAGTCAGCCGCATCAGGATCATCCATATATATGGCAAAGCATACGGTTCCTGATGGCGCGTTTTGTATGCTGAGCGGAATAGAAAGCGTCGGGACACCGTTTGCGACCTGGCCCCCATTCATGCCGTAGGCCGCGTCAATAATACCGTCCGCGATACCATCGCTTGAAACGGCCATTACTTTCTCCTCTGCCGCGGCTGGCAAAGCCGTCTCCGTGGTCTCCAAAACCGTCTCCTGTGCCTCCTCGCTGCTTTCGGTGGTGCCCGGCACAGAAGCATCCGGCAGCCCGTCATTCTGGGACGCACAGCCTGTTAAAAGAACCATTGCCAATACGATGCACAAAATTCCTTTTTTCATTTGTCGTTACCTCCATATCCCATTTATCATGATTATACATAAATTTCGATATTGTTTTTGCCCTGCTTTTTTGCCATATACATGGCGGCATCAGCTTGCCTGATAAGCTGTCCCAGATCATATTCCTCTTTCATACTGACAATGCCACAGCTGCATGTAATATTAATATCGGTGTTGAAGTCATGCCCCAAAATTTCGTGTCTTATCCGCTCTGTAAATGACTTTGCTTCATTCGCATTGGTATAAGGCAAAAGCAGTATAAACTCGTCACCGCCCCATCTGATACAGACATCATTTTTACGCAATTGGGTATGCATAATCTGCGCCATCTCATATAATATTACGTCTCCTATGGGATGCCCGTATTGGTCGTTGATTTGTTTCATGTTATCAATATCGATAAGCACCAGTGATAACGGCAGATGGTGTCTGGTGCAAAACGATATCCATTTATCCGCTTCGTCTTCAAGCCTGACTCGGTTCCCGATCTGTGTCAGCGGATCGGTTGCGTATATTCGCTGAAGCTCCGTCTTTGCCAGATACTCGCCGCGTTGATACCGGTTATAAAAATACGCAAATACCGCGCATAAGGCTATCTCAATGATAAGATAAATGATACCGGCGAAAAATTGTGTGTGGTTTAGCTCCTCAATGACAAAATATGAACTGAGTAAAAAACCTGCCGCGGCTGCGATGGCGATGATGATCATGTTGATCCAGCGATTTGGGATAAGAAAAATCGCAATAATAATGATAATAATACCCAGCAGCTGTATCGTATAGTCCGGAGACGTATATTGATGAAAAATAAATAAAAAGATAAATACCGCGGTCAGTTCGTAGATTGTTACAACGAATGACAACGTTTTATATGATTTTATTTTCCCTGTCCATACGAGCATCATTGCCGCCATTATCGTATAAACGGTACGAAACATAACCGCCAGCAGTTTTGCGGAAAAACTCTCCAGATAAATGATATCGGGAATTAATAAAACGATATTGAAAGAACCTACGATCACCACAAAAGCCTTGATGATGTGAGTTGAAATGGACAGCTGATATTTATTAAAAGCCTCATTGTTTCTCTGAATTTTTTTAGACCTCCATATTTTCAGGAGAGTTTTTCATTGCGCTTGCCTCCCTATTTTTAACTTATTTTACAGTATTTTTGTTCTTATGTAAATCCATAAAATATTAATGGATATAAATGGCATATTTGAGCGTTCTGATAACTAAAAAGAACAGGCTTTGACCGCCTGTCCATTTTAGTTCGTATTTACGATATCATATTATTTTTTTTTCATGCCCTCAAAGCATTTTTCAATATGCTCATTGCCAAACTGCTTCTTGCTGAAAATCTGTACGATGATCGTGACAATGATCGACAGCGAGAGCGAGATGATGATCGGGTCTACATACTGAAGCATGGAACCCTCTGCCGACAGCGTATTGACACCGAATATCAGGTTGCATACCTTGAGCACAGCCGATTCCTTCGAATGAACAAACATCATCCACAACAGGCTGCTCGAAAATCCCGCAATCATGCCTGAGATAGCGGCCGTCTTGGTCATCTTCTTTATATACAGCGCCGCAAAATACATCGGTAAAAATGCCGCGCAGCACAATCCAAAGAATAATCCTGTGCTGATCGCGATCGCGCCGTCCCAGATCGTGGGAAGCACATAGGCCAGCACGATGGTCAATACGATAGCAACAAGGACGCCGAGCCGTGTAATCAGCATGCCCTTTTTCGAATCATCCTCTTTCACTTTAAATATATCTCTGCCCACCGCCGTTCCGATGGCATGGAACTGTGAACTGATGGTGGACATGCCCGCCGCGAGCAATATGACAAGAAACACCAATACAAACCATTCGGGCATAAACCCGCTCAAAAACATGGGTATAATGCTGTCCGTACTTCCGGCGGCCGCAACGGATATCAGCCCCTGATTATTAAAGAACCAGACGTTGGAGAGCGCACCCACCACAAAAGCGACGCCCGTCATTAAAAGTATGAATACGCCGCCGATCGGTACCGCACGGTTGATCTCGCGGTCGCTTTTAACCGTCATGAAACGCACGACCAGCTGCGGCTGTGCCAAAACGCCGATGCCGACACCCATGACGATGCTCGATACCACGACCCACCAGTACTGAGAAAACAGTGCCGGCATGGATGTCCATCCCTGGAATCCGCCCGCCTGCAGACCCGCAGTCTGCTCGGTCACCGCCACATTGTTTGAAAGCGCCGTGAGCTGTTCATGCGCGGAAGTAATGCCCCCAAGTTTTGAGTATACGGCGATGATCAGCACCGTCATGCCGACCAGCATCAAAGAACCCTGAAACGCGTCGGTATACATAACGCCTTTCATACCGCCGAATAAGACATATACGGCAACGATGACGGCAAATACCAGCAGCGCCAGATTATAGTCCACGCCGAGTCCGCTCTGCAGAAAACTTGCCACACCGATCATCACAGCCGCCGTGTAGATCGGCATAAATATAAATATGACCAAACCGGCAAATTTTTGAATAAATTTGGACTGGTAACGCTTGCCCAGAAATTCCGGAAACGTATGCGCGTTGAGATTATGCCCGATACGGCGGGTTCTTCTCCCAAAGAATATAAACGCAATGAATACGCCAAGGAATATGTTGAGGAACGTCAGCCACAGCAGGCTGAACCCAAAAACACCGGCGTTTCCGCCAAACCCCACGATAGCGGATGTGCTGATAAATGTCGCGCCATAAGAGAGTGCCATAACGGCCGGGTGAATCTTGCGCCCGCCCAAAAGATAATCACTTGTGGTTTTGGTTCTACGATAGCCCATGATTCCAAGCACTGCAACAACACCAAGATAAATGACAATAATTACGATTTTAATAATAAGATTTGTGTCTACCATGATCTACCCTCCATTCCTCATCAATTAAATTTCTAATTTTTCGGAGATATCCTTTTCGGTCTTCTCCCATTCTTTTTCTTCATCGACCTCTTTTCTCTCGGTATCAGCGCCCTTGTTCCAATTGAAGATACCATACACAACACACGCGATAGCAGACAACACGCACAGTACATATACCGCAAAAATAGAAAAATCTCCTAAGCCCAGCAATGAAAACACCTCCCCTTATTTATTTTTTTATGCCAAATATATAAAAATACCCCCTGGTATGTGCCAAAGGGTACAAAGAAATACTTATGTAAACCGTACTACACATGCTGAAAATATAATGACCCACATACTACCATACTACAGGATAAGTATAAAAAAAATTCTTGTATCTGTCAATATACATTTTTGCCCATAGTGTATTGTCAATAAAAACGTATTCAATAAGCAAAATTCAGCAAAAAAAGCCCCTTGTCATACTGGCAAGGGAACCCGAAAAGCTGTATGCATCATTTCATTCCATAAGACCAGCCGGGCCGTATGTGTGGCTACCTCAATTCTTTTTCTGCAAATATCCGCCTACCCTTTGAGTATCTTGTCCGCCATATACAACCCGTGCGCGGCCGCGTGCGAAAGCGACCTTGTAAAACCCGCGCCGTCGCCGATGGCATAAATGCCCTTGCAACCCTCAAGCTCAAAATCAACTGCCGCCGGTCTTGCGGAATAATATTTGCACTCGATTCCGTAAAGCAGCGTATCGTGGTTCGCCGTGCCCGGCGCGACCGTTTCCAGCGCGTGCAGCGTTTCCAAAATGTTGTCAAGCTGTCTTTTCGGCATGCAAAGGCTCAAATCTCCGGGCACCACACAGAGCGTGGGCCTGGTCGTCGCCTGTTTTAACCGGACCGGATTTGATCTTCTTCCGGCTTCAAGATCGCCCAGCCGCTGTACCAGCACGCTTCCGCCGCTGATCAGATTGGCAAGCGACGCGACGTACCGCGCGTATTCGATCGGGTCTTTGAACGGCTGCGTAAAATGAATGGTTGACAGGAGCGCGAAATTCGAGTTCTCCGTCTTTTTATCCTTGCCTTTATAGGAATGGCCGTTGACCGTCAGTACGCCGCCGGTGTTTTCCATCACAACGCTGCCCCGTTCGTTAAAACAAAACATCCTTGTCACATCGCCGTACTGTTTGCTGCGGTACCATATCTTCGGCTCGTAAATCTTGTTTGAAAAATGATCCCAGACAATCGCCGGCAGCTCGACGCGCACGCCGATATCCACCTGGTTGCTGGTCATTTGTATACCGTTTTTTTTGCACCACCCGGAAAACGCGCGGCTTCCCGAGCGCCCGACCGCGTAAATGATCGTATCCGCAATCATCTCTCCGCCAGAGGTATACAGCGTATGCGTGCCCTTATCCACATCGGTCACTTCCGTCTGCGTCAATATCTCGACACGCCCGGCAACGGCCGCGATCATTTTTTTCATCGTCTCATAGTTTGAGTCAGTTCCAAGGTGTTTCAGCGCCGCCTGCTGCATATGCAGGTCGTGCTTTAAGCAAAGCTTTTTCAGCTCGTCGTCCGGAAAATAGCGCTCTTCCGTCGCACCAAAGCCTACCAGCGTACTGTCCGCCAGCTCAATATATTCAAGAACGGTTTCACGCGGCAGAAACTCGGTCAGCCATCCGCCGTATTCTGTCGAGATCACATATTTGCCGTCGCTGAAAGCGCCCGCGCCCGCCATGCCTTCCATGACCGCACAGTGTTTGCAGTGCGCACACGCACCCGCGTCTTTTGCGATCATCGGGCAGCGCCTTGACTCAATTGAAGAACCTTTTTCTATCAGCAGAATCTGCATCGACGGTTTTTTTTCGGCAAGGCGGTATGCCGCCATCAGCCCGCTGATGCCGCCGCCGATGATCGCCACGTCATACTTTGAGCGTCTGCTTTTCATATGATGCCTCCCCATATCTCCGTTAAATACATACCCATTATATCACCAAACGCAAACACATATTAACAAATATACATTTTACTTTTTTTATAGCAGGTTATATAATACTCACAACATCATTGTCATATTGCCGTGCATTCATACATAAATATAGTCAATATTATTGTGGAGGTGTTTTTATGGGCATTACCAAACCGTCGAAAGCTATTTTTTGGATCTCTTTGATCATCGGGCTTTTTGCTATCCTCAATGAATTCGTCATCAACATCAGCATTCCGATCATTTCGGAGATAGCCAACATCGTACTGCTTGCCATCGCCTTTGTGTTGCTCGTCCTTGGCGTTATCTTTAAAAAACTATAGCATCCGTTAAACCGCCCAAACGACGCTACGCGTCGGGGATCCCGCAAATAATGAACAAAGCTGCCTTTAGACGGGCAGCTTTGTTGTTATACAGGGTTTTAGAAAAGCCGTATTCGGCGTGGCATTATCCTCAACTTAGCCGGTTTCGCCTCCAAGATATTTCGCGAAGAACTCCTCCATCGCCGAATAGAACGCCATACTTGACTCGACCGAGCTGAAACCGTGTCCGGTATTTTCAAGCAGTATGTAATCGACGGGGATACCCGCAGCCTCCAACGCCTCGACCATTTGATCCGATTCCTGCTGCGTCACGCGCACATCGTTCTCTCCCTGTACGATCAGCAGCGGAATCTCCATATCCTCGGCATAATACAGCGGTGAGCGTTCTTTCATAAACGCCTCTTCGGTCTCCGGGTCACCGACAGACCTTATCAGATCCTGATAACTGACTGACCACTGTGCCGGCATGGATTCGATAAGCGTCAGCAGGCTCGAAGGGCCAAATGCGTCGACCGCGCACGTAAATATGTCCGAAGAAAACGCGGCGCAGATAAGCGCCTCATATCCGCCGTAAGATGCGCCATATACGCCCACACGGTCGGGGTCTGTCCATCCCTGATCGACCACGTAATCGACCGCATCGAGTATATCCTGATGCATCATACCGCCCCATTCCTTATCGCCCGCGTGTATGAACTCTTTTCCGTATCCCGTCGATCCCCTGAAGTTGACCTGGATCACAACATAGCCTCTGTTTGCAAGAAACTGCGCCTCCGAATTGTAACCCCAGGTATCCCGTGCCGTCGGGCCGCCGTGAACGAGCACCACCGTCGGGAGATCTTCTCTCCCGATGCCCACAGGGAATGTCACATACCCTTCTATCTTAAGCCCGTCACTGGCCGTATACGAAAACGGCTCCATTGACGCGAATTCGTATTCCTCCAACTCTGGATCCGCGTTATATAAAAACTCCAGTTCATGCGTTTCCATGTCATATATGTAGTAATCCGGCTGCTGCGTATCCGAAATGTACGATACAAGCCAGTATTCGTCCTCTTCGCTTGAACCGACAATCTCAAACACATCGCCGACCGAGAAGAGCGCCTCATAATCGTCCCTGAAACTCTCGTCGAGTATCACCCATTCGATCATCTGGGAATATACCGTGACGGCGGTCACCTCATTCAGTTCAAGATCCGTCCAAGTATGGTATATTTCATAATCCGGATCGTTATATATTTCCACGATCTCTCCGGAATCTACATCATACGTGCACAATGTTGACGTATCGCCCAATGACGAATCATAATACAGTATCCGCTCGTCGTCGGGCATAAAGCCCACCACACCGCTCGTATCCACGTCTTCATAGTCCCATGACAATATCTCTTTCCACTCGCTGCTCACAAAGCTTGTGTTGTCGTTGCCCGCATCCTTTTTCAGCCACACATGCGAACCCGCTTCTTCGTCCGTCGTGACCGCGATACGTAAATTCCCGTCATGGTCGAACCCGTATCCTGTCACTTCTCCCGGGTTCTCCATGACCAGTTCTTCGACACCCGTTTCATAGTTAATAAGGTACAGATCGAACCGCTCGGATATATCGTTAAAGAAAGCAATAAATATCTCATTTTCGTTGTTCGGATTGTCCGACACATAATAGCAGTCATTATCTCCCCCCGGAATGATCACGCTTGTTTCCCCGGTGTATATATTCGACGTATATAACCCAAAGTTTTCATCGCCGTACGAGTCAACAAAAAACAACACGGTCTCTCCGTCCGGCGCCCAGTAATAATAGGGAATACCCGCAATATTCGGCCAGGATACGATCATCTTTTCACCCGTCTGCCAGTTTTCTGCGATGACAACATCTTCATCATCGTTCGAATGCCGATACAGCACCATCGAGCCGTCGCTCGAGATCTGCGGCGTCTCATATTCGATAAAGCCCATGACGACATCCAACGGTATGATATCCGCCGGGTCATCCGCCGCAGACGTCGCCGCCGCGCCTTCTTCTGTATCCACACTATCCGAACTGACCGAATCCTCCCCGACCGTTGCCGCCATCTCTACAGCCAGATCATGCAGCGCCTGGCAACCCGAAAGACAAACGACCAGTATCGCTGAACAGACGATCATCATCCACCGTTTTTTTAGCATAAGCTCCTCCTCGACGGTTTTCCCGCATCCATATGAATAATATGATAAATCTTATTATATCAAATATATCAGATTTTGCCATAACGAAATGTAAACTATAACGTAACTTTTTGCGGTGCCAAACGCTCTCAATACTTTACATAATGTCTTTTAAAAATTTTAACAGCTCGTCGATCGGTTTTTTTTGTGCCCGAAGTACGATATATGCCGGCTCGGCCGCCTTTAGCTGCGCCGTGTTTTCATACCGCGACAATACGGTCAGCAATCTCTTCACATTCGGCTTGCTCTCTTCAGCGTACTTCAGCGTAAAGGCCCTGCCGTTTCTTGTCACCGATGCAATACCCGCTCTTGCGGCATAGCTTTTTATGAGAGCGATCAGTATCAGGTTTTCCACCGTTTTGGGTACCGTGCCGTATCTGTCGGCGATCTCATCCCTGACCTGTTTGGCGCTTTTTAGCCCGTCGACGGCGGCGATCTTTTTGTATACCTCGATACGCTGTATCTCGTCGCCGATATATCCCGGCGGCACATGCGCGTTGATGCGTATCTCGACCGACGCGTCGTTTCTGCGCGGAGTCTTTTGTCCGCGAATCTCCGCCACGGCCTCTCTCATCAGCCGGCAGTACATGTCGTACCCGACTGCGGCCAACTGCCCCGACTGCTCGGGCCCTAAAATATTGCCCGCGCCGCGGATCTCGAGATCCCGCATCGCGATCTTGAACCCCGCGCCAAGCTCGGTAAACTCAGCGATCGTCTGCAGCCGTTTCTCCGCCTCGGGCGTCATGCGCGTACCCGGTATGTATGTCAGGTACGCATACGCGCTTTTCGTCGCGCGCCCCACGCGGCCTTTGAGCTGATACAGCTGCGCCAGGCCGAACTTGTCCGCCTCATAGATGATGACCGTATTGACGCTCGGTATATCGATGCCCGATTCGATGATCGTCGTGCACAACAGCACGTCATATTCGCCCGAGAGGAAATCGACCATCACCTTTTCCATCGCCGCCTCGCCCATTCGGCCGTGCGCCGCCGCGACCCGCGCCTCGGGCACATAGCGTTTCAAATCACCTAAAAGCTTGTCCATCAGTCCGATCTGCCTGCATACAAAATACGACTGCCCGCCGCGTGCCATTTCCTTTGTGATCGCCTCACGTATAAGAGGCCCCGAATATTCCATCACATAGCTCTCGGGCGGTTTGCGCTCTTCGGGCGGCGTATCGATCATGCTCATGTCGCGTATTCCCGAGAGAGACATCTG
>JAQTSP010000189.1 GCA_028711205.1 Eubacteriales bacterium
CGGGTTCGGAGAGCGCGGGCGAGATCGTACAATGCATCGAGTCGCTGGAGAGAAACGCGAGCCAGACACGGTTTTTCGACGCGGTGAATAAAGCCCTGGAGCTCACAAACACCGAAATAAAAACACTGCCTGAACGCAAAGTCATTGTCGCGGTCACCGACGGGCAGGACGTATATGACGGCGGGAACACGAGGAGCGAAGCGCTTGACAAGCTGCAGGAGGCCAATCTGCCGTTCTACGCGCTGGGCATCAAAGACACTGATGAGGAATATATCGATTCGCTTGGCGAGTTCGCAAGAAGTTCAAACGGCATCATTGAACTTTTGGATACGTCAAACGTCGCCGATACATTCAGCAAAATAAATGAATATATCAACCATTGCTACGTCATGACGCTGTCCGCCAAGACAAATATCATCGACGGCAGCACAAAGCAGCTCAATCTGCAAATACAGCTCGACGACAATACACTGATCAAGACAACCTCATCGGTCACACCGGAATTATCTGAAGAAGATACGACTGTGCCAAAAGTTGTTTCGGTTGAGGCCACCGCAGAAAAAGAGATATCGGTTTACTTCAGCGAAGATGTCACGGGTGCAGACGACGCCTCAAATTTCCAAATCATGTCCGACAGCGGTGTAAAAAGCAATATCGCGCAGATATATTACAGCGATGTTGATTATAAAACGACGATTATATTGGGCGAACCGGTCTATAACGGAGACTATACATTGGAATTATTGAATATTTCAGACTTTTCCATGCAGGAAAACGCGTTGGAAAAAGACAAATTATCATTTTCCGTTGAAGACAACGAGCCGCCTGAAGAAGAGGTTTCTTTCATCGCGCAATACTGGTGGGGGATTATCATCGTCATTGTCATTGCGGCGGCGCTCATCGTGCTGATCGTACTCAGCGGAAAAAAGAAAAAACAAACGGCTGCGCCGGAAACGGTTTTGCCGGATGAAAACGCCGATATCGGGTTAAAGCACCATGTCAAAAGCATGGACGGCAAAAAAATTAAGCTCAATATTAATGATGCGAACGGACTTGAGCGCGTATTGGATGTCTTTGTAAAAAACAGGGTGACGCTTGGCCGCTCCGATGTCTGCGATATATATTTTGATGACTTGGAGCTGTCGCGCCGGCATGCGTGCATTGTGTTCAGGGACGGGGAGTTGTTTATTGAGGATCTGAACTCAACAAACGGCACGATCGTTAACGGCATAAAAATCGGCGCCGGCAGAAGGCTGGATGAAGGCGATATCATCGAAATAGGGCAGGTGAAGATCATCATTTCGATGTAATCGGAGGGGAATTCAGGCGTGATGGAAGGACAGTACAAAAATCTATGCCCAAACTGCTTTAACGAAAAAGTTGAAAACGGGAAATGTCAATCCTGCGGATTTCGCAAAACAAAGAAAAACCCGATGGCATTACATGATTTCTCTTTGCTTAATAACCGTTACTTAACAGGAAAGGTACTGGGAACCGGCGGTTTCGGTATCACCTATCTGGCAAAGGACTTACAGGGGAAAAGGCTCTGCGCAATAAAAGAATATCTGCCCGCAGAACTTGTGGCCAGAGATACATCAAGCCAGCTCGTCAAAGTCAGCAGCCCGAATAAAGGGAAGATCTACGAGCATGGGCTCAACGGCTTTTTTGACGAGGCAAAAGTGCTCAGCACATTAGCGGGGTTTAAAGGGATCGTCAAGGTATATGATTGTTTTTTGCAGAACAACACCGCTTACCTGGTCATGGAATATCTTGAGGGGACGACACTTTTGCGGCTGGCATCGAACAACCAGGGCACGCTGAATTATAAAACAGCGAACAAGATATTGCTTGATGTTTCGGCAGCGTTAACAAAAGTGCACGAAAAGGGCATACTGCACAGGGATATCAGCCCCGAGAACATATTCGTCACGACGGAAGGGCAGACAAAGCTGATCGATTTCGGAGCGGCGAGATACTATATGAGCGGGATCAGCCAGACACTTTCGATCGTGCTGAAACCTGGGTATGCGCCTCCGGAACAGTATTCGAGCAAGGGCAATCAAGGCCCGTGGACAGACATCTATGCGCTGGCATGTACGTTTTATTACGTATTTTCGGGCAGCAGTGTACCGCCGGCGCTGGACAGGCTAAACGGTCAAACGGTTGAACCGCTTAGCCGGATCGATCAAAGCCTTCCTGGCGGATTGTCGCTGGCGATAGACCGTGCCATGAATCTCAATGTAAAAATGCGGCCCCAGAACATGGCCGAGTTTTTGGATGAATTGCATAACAAACCGCAGAGAGAACCGGTATACAGCGGCGATGTTAAGAAACAGGAAGCCATCGGTGCGCCTTCCGCGGCATTTTCCTCGGGATCGATAGCAGGAAACAGTTATCGTCATGACGCTTATCCTGAGAAAAACGATAATGGATGGATATCAGGGCACCCTCCAAAACCCCGGCTTGAAGTCACAGCCGGACCGCTAAAGGGTTTGAGCTGGGCGCTTGTGCCCAATGTACCGGTGCAGATCGGGAGATCGAAGGATCATTGCGAAATCGTCATCAAGCAGGCGGCGCTGATCAGCCGTATCCACTGCATACTATGGTATGACGAAATAAACAAATGTTTTTATATCCAGGACTGTTCGAGAAACGGCACTTACTCAGGCAAGGGAGAAATGTTTGAGAACGGGAAAAGGGTTTCGCTTGATCCGGGTGATATGTTTTATCTGGCAACGAGGGATTATTTTTTTAGAGTGGGATTAGGGTGATCATGAAAAATATTATCGAATTTGTAAAACAAAACTTGGCGGTCAGTGTCGCCGCCGGTGTGATCGTTATAGCGGCCATCGTCATAGCTGTCGTGTTGGTTCGAAAAACGCACAGGAAAAATAGCGGGGACGGCAAGCGGCGCCTTGCGGTCAATATCGGCGCGTCCATACATATAGGAACGCGCCCATATCAGCAGGATGCGTATTTTGTGCCAAACGATGTTTCCGCGCATCACATTATGCAAAAAGGTTATCTATGCGTGCTTTGCGACGGTATGGGCGGGTTGAGCGGCGGAGAAAAAGCAAGCCGGTTATGCGTCGACAATTTTGCCCGGGACTATTACGGCAAGAGCAACGGCCGGCCCGTTCTCGATTTCTTTAAAGATGAGATATGCCTGCTCGATGAAAAAGTCTGTGAATTAAAAGATGATTTTGGCAAACGAATGAGGGCGGGGACCACGCTGGTCTGCGCTGTGATCAAAGACAGTAAACTGTACTGGGCATCGGCAGGGGACAGCCGGATATATATTATCAGGGGCGATGAGATCGCGCTGCTGACGAGGGATCACAACTATTCGCTGGAACTGGCTCAGGAAATGAAAGACGGTTTGATCAGCAAAGAAGAAGCGATGGCCCATCCCGAAAGAGACAGTCTGATCAGTTTCGTTGGTATGGACGGGATGAGGATCATCGACGTCAATGAGGAAGCAATCAATCTGCAGAACGGAGATGCAGTATTGCTTTGCAGCGATGGCTTATACCGTACCATGTCGACGGAAGAGATCGTCTCGGTCATCAGCGGAAATAG
Source organism: Eubacteriales bacterium (assembly GCA_028711205.1). Taxonomy (GTDB): domain Bacteria; phylum Bacillota; class Clostridia; order Christensenellales; family SZUA-584; genus JAQTSP01. Next base: position 3,580 of record JAQTSP010000189.1, read on the forward strand.
AAACAACGCAGAGCTTGCGGCGCATATACTTGTTGCCGCGGCGTTTGATAAAAATATACAATACCAGGATAACATGAGTGCGGTTTTAATGGCTTACAATTAAGCGATTATAAATTATGGTAATAAATGATATGGGAGGCAGGCAGTATGAATTTAATAAGATGTAAGAACGGACATTTCTACGATGCGGACAAATTTAACGAGTGCCCGCATTGCAATGCGGTTGCAGGCAGCCAAAAAGATGAGACGATGGCGTTTGTTCAGGACGATGATTCGACGACTTCCAGTTTGTCGGCGACCGTTGGCTCCGATTCGCTGCAGAACGCAGTGAACAATGCGATGTCAAAAAACGGGTATTCGGAGGCCGACGGGCAGAAGACGGTGGGGTATTATAGCAAGGCGCTTGGCAAGGAGCCCGTTGTCGGATGGCTGGTCGCCATTGAAGGGCCTCATTTCGGCGAAGATTTCAGATTGATATCAGGAAGGAACTTCATCGGCAGAGGCACAAATATGGCTGTCTGCCTGTCAAAAGACGGATCCGTTTCAAGGGATAAGCATGCGATCATATTGTTTGACCCGAAACAGAGCATTTATCTGGTTCAGCCGGGCGATTCAAAAGAACTCTTTTACTTAAATGACGAAGTGGTGTTAAGCCCGGAGAAGATAAAAAGAAATGACGTGCTTTTAATCGGCGAAACAAAACTGATGTTTTTCCCGTGTTGTGACGAGACTTTTTCCTGGAGTCAAAAAGAAGGCCTATAGTTTTTAGCAGTAGGAGAAACAAGATGAAACTTATAATAAAAGCGGCGCGGCTCTGGGCTTGCATGCTTGTTTTTAGCATGCTTTTACTTGCCGGCTGTTCATCTGTCATGAGCAGCGGTACCGGATACACGGAAAACAAAATAACGCGCGATGCTGAGCGTGAGGTACATATTTTTATAGATTTGTCGGGCATAACGGGTG
>JAQTSP010000190.1 GCA_028711205.1 Eubacteriales bacterium
AGTCGCAACAATGGCGGTACCCGAAAGCGAGCTGACAAGCTTTTCCCATTTCTGCGCGTCGATTGTCGAGAAAGAAAAAAGCAGCACAAAAACCGTCAGAATCAACGTTACCATATCGCCGTATGTATTCATCCAGGCCGGAGACCCTTCTTCCTGCGGCTCTTCCGGTTTTTTTTTATTGTCTCTCATCTCGTATCTCCTTGACCTCCGGGTTTGTCTCCTGCCCGCTGCCCTCCACTCTTTTGACTTCACGCCGGGGAATAAAAGACGTCAGCTTATCTTTTATGATCCTTGAGTTTTCGCCTTCCTGAACCGAAAGCAAACCTTCGATATATAACTCTTTCCGTAAAACCTCCTTATCACTCTGAACTTTAAGTTTTTTTGCAATAGGATTTAATACGAGATTGGCCAGCAGTACGCCATAGAATGTGGTCACCAATGCCGTTGCCATGCCTGGACCCAAAGCATCATAATCATCAAGATTTTTTAGCATGTTGATGAGCCCGATCAGCGTACCGACCATTCCGAAAGCCGGCGCGTACGTTGCCATGCTGTTGATGATGGCCTGCCCCTGCGTATGCCTTTCCTGAATAAAGTATATTTCCGTGTGCAAAACATTCTTTACCAGCTCCGTATCCGCCCCGTCAACGATCAGCATAATGCCCTTTTTCAAAAAAGGGTCTTCCATTTCTTCTATCAAGTTTTCAAGCGCAAGGAGGCCTTCTTTTCTTGCGATATTGGCAATGTTGATAATAAGGTCAATATCCTTATTCAAATCAAAATCTTTTTTCTTGAACGCATTTTTATAAACTTTTATGCACGATTTAAGCATTGTTGATGGATATGCCACAACCGTTGCAGCAATCGTTCCGCCAAAAACAATCAGTACCGATGGCCAATTGATAAATGAGTCCAGCGATCCGTTAAAAAGAATCGATATACATATGCAGAAAAAACCGGCTACTATACCGATAATCGTCGTTATTTCCAAATAAAACCACCCCTATTATTTATCGCCTTTCTGTATTTTAGCGGAATATAGTTTTCGCTTATAACCAATAACCAACTTTTTTATCTGACTGCACGGCTCGGATACCACAACCTTGCGCCCGGATACCATTGAAATCACGGTGTTCGGTGTTTCCTCCACAAACTCAATCAATTCACAATTAACCAGAAACTCCTCATTGTTTAATCGGTGTACGTTTATCAAATCAATCCTCCCTGTGTCCTTATACATGGGAAGAACAGCCCTTGCCGTTCTCCCCATGCACAGATATCATCTTGTTTTACCTGACCATGTTGACCACTTCTTCGAGCATCTCATCCGTTGTCGTGATGATCCTGGAGTTTGCCTGGAATCCTCTCTGAGTAACGATCATGTCCGCGAACTGGCTTGTCAGGTCAACATTCGACATCTCCAAAGTGCCGGGATTAAGTGATCCCGAACCGCCATCTCCCGGTGTCGTATACACAGGATCGCCGGAGTTCACCGTGGTTCTGTAAGCGCTGTCGCCGGTTTTCTCAAGACCGTTTGTGTTTGAGAATTTCGCAAGTATGATCTGCCCCAGCACGACGCTCTCGTTTGTCGTCTCATCGAGCCCTATCACCTGTCCGTTGCTGCTGATGGATACATCATAGTAAGCCGGGTCGATATAGATGTTGGTTATGATCGGGTTCCCAAGCCCGTCAAGTATCAGATTCCCGTCCGTATCCACGTCGTACCCCCGAACATACGCTCCGTTTGAGTTCACAAGATAATTGTCCGCATCCGTATAGAAGTCGCCCGCGCGTGTATAGGTCGTCTGTCCACCGTCGGACAATACGAAATAACCGTCTCCGTCAATTGACAGATCAAGCGCATTGCCCGTATATTGTGACGACCCCTTTGTATTGACCACGCTGATCGACACCTGAACACCAAGCCCGATCTGCTCCGGATTCGTTCCGCCGGTAGTTGTCGTGCTTGCGGAAGCCGGCGATATCGTCTGGCTGTATATGTCCTGGAATATGACACGGCTCGATTTGTAGGCCACAGTGTTGACGTTGGCAATGTTGTTTGCAATTACATCCATTTTTGTCTGGTGATTGGTTAATCCGGTCACAGCCGAATATAGCGAACGCATCATAACAGTGTACCTCCTATTTCGCTATTTCCGTGATGCACGAGACCGGAACATTCTGTTCACCGATCACTGCATAAATCACGTCATCCTGAATCAGGATTTTTTCCACCTGCCCGGTCACCGTCGTCGTCTCGCCGGACTCCTCATCGGTCACTTCCGCCGTCACAATGGTGCCGATCAGGTTCGCGCTCTCCAGCACCTCCTGATCGCTGCTCCCTTCGATGATATCCGCACCGACAACACCGTAAATCGACGACACACTGTATGTTTCTCCTCCGACCAACAAGTAATTCTCCCCGCCCTCGGTAACGACGCCGTCCACTTTACCGCAGATCAGCGTATCCGAACCGGCTTCGATATACACATATTTTCCGATCAGGCTGTAGGCCTGGCTCGTTGCGAGTTCCTCACTCATCGACTGTATCTGCTCGAGCATCGTGAACGTCGCAAGCTGTGTCACATAATCCGTTGAACCGCTGCTGCTGTCCGATGAGAGCGGATCCTGATACGACAGCTGTGCCACAAGCAGCTCCAGAAAATCCGACTGGCTCAGCTCGCTGCTGCCCGACGTACTGCTGCTGTTCGCATCAGAGAGCGCCCGAAGTGTTGACGCAATCGATGTTACTGTACTTGTATCCATATAATATACTTCCTTTCATGCAAGATATTCGACAGAGCTTGTACCGGCGTATAGCCCGGGCAGATCCATCACTGCGTCATAAAGGACGCTTTCGGCCGTCTGATCATAAGACAGCTCGTTTGGATAGCTCTGCTTTCCGGTACCGCTGTCACCGTTTTGTTCAAATGCCTCGTTATTCGAAAATGCCTGGCTCTCGTACGCCACATTGATGTCCGATACGGTAAATCCCTTTTCTTTGAGCATCGTCTGCAATGCGGGTATCTCATTGGAAAACAGCTCTTTTACAGCCATATCCTCCGTTCTGATCCGCATCTTAAGGTTACCGTCCTCCATTGTCAGCCGTATGTTCACCTTGCCCAGAAAATCAGGCTTTAACTCCATATCGAAATCATACCGGCCTTCTTTTGCCTGCGTACTGACTTTGTCGACAATACGAATAACATTTTCCTCTGCAAACGCATTTTGCGTATCCTTCGCCGTACCCGGTGTCTCCTCTGTTTCGCTCCGGCTGTCCAGCACCTCGGCCGTCATATGAACCGGGGCGTTTTCGACAGTGTCGCTACTGCTGCCAAAAGCAATTTCGCTCTTTGCCTTTCCGGCCGCGCCCTCGCTGTTTTTATTGACTGCGGCACCGGTATTTTCTGCCTTGGCGTCAATTCCACCGGTCTCAGCCTTAACTGTGGCAGCATTGTCGTTCTCAGGCTTAACAGCGGCAGCATTGTCGTTCTCAGGTTTTACTGCGGCAACACCACCGGTCTCAGCCTTAATTGCGACAACACTAAAATTCTCCTTTTTACCGGTTAAAACACCGCTGCACGAGACTCCTTTCGTCCCCGATGTTTGGGGTTCACCGCTGTTTTTTTCCAAGACAGCTTTAACTTTTTGCAGTAAACAGTCAAGTGGTTCCATACCCGTGGTCGTCTCACCGTTAGTCATGGTTTCCTTGAGCTCTTTTGCAACCGTGGTATTGTTGGTACTCTCGAAGGAGCACAGATACTCGCCAACTGCACTTAATATCTCCTGTTGCGCGCTTTCCGGCAACGCGTCCAGTTGGCCGTTTGTCAGCATCCTTGCAAATTGCTCGGGCAATTGATTTTCTTGATCTTCATTGCTTACCGTTTTCTGTATCAATACCGTGGGCATTTCGCCACATGCCGAAGCCGCACTCTCTTCGCTCACGGTTTGGGCCAAAACCGGTAATCCTGCCGATAATCCGCTCACATTGTCCGATTGATAATCCAGCAATCCGAATCCTTCGAGAATGCCAACAATTCCTGTTCCCTGTATATCGGAATCGCCGGCCATGCTGTTATCCGTTTCGTTTCCGCCGCTGTCATCACAGGCTATCAGCTGTAAAGGTTCCAATTGTGGTAATGTCATCGTTTCACAGCTTTTCAGCCTTTTCCTGAAATCTTCCTGTATCCAGCCAATCGTTGTTTTACTACTTTTTGTGGCCGTTCCTGATTGCGCCGTTTTCAGGCCGCCAGCAGCGATATTTGGCGCTTCACTGGTCTGAAGCACCATCGCAGTGCTTAATACGTCAATCACCTCCTAACATTAATATTTTAATTTATCATTTCTGATAAAATCTCAGTCGCCAGTTCCGAATCCATTTCATCAAGTATCGCCGCTGCGGTATCGCTCGACATATTGACGAGAAGCGCCACCATCTCGTCGACTGTTTCGAGTCCGCTGATTGCTTCCGCGGCATTGGCTGTATCCATTTGTTCAAATATCAAAACAGTTGCCGCCACGACCTCCTGCTCATTTTGGG
>JAQTSP010000191.1 GCA_028711205.1 Eubacteriales bacterium
CACAGTGTTATAAGTAAAATAACAATCAGATTTCTTTTCAAAAAACTTACAATACCCACTTTTTAGCTCCTTTACCATGAATGTAATATTTACACTTATATTTAACAAAATTATATCATATTTTACTGTAATACTATACATATATTTCTTATTGTTGAAAAAACAATGATTATGACATATAATTTCTTAAACCAACAGCTTGGAGCTAATAATGAAGAAACTGCGAATAATTCTAATCATACCCATAATCCTCATTTTATCATCGTGCGCCAATGTCGATGTGTCATATCAGCTGACAGGTGACAACGTGATCGATATCGCTTATACGCTCGTCCTCTCCCCTTCCGGCGAGGGTATCAGCGGATACACGGAGGCCATAGAATCATACTGGTATAATATGGGATTCACTACAGATGTGAGTGCTGATGACGGTGTGTATACATTAAACGGGCAAAAGCAGATCATATGCAATACAAAACAGCAGGCTGCGGAAGCGTTTTCCACGCTTTTAACGGACGCTGATTCGCTTTTCTATAACGTGTCATTTATCTACACGTCGGCGTTTGAGCAAGACGAATACAGCCTTGAGGCAAGCGTTTCGCTCGAGAACGTGATCCGGCAAAGCGAGGTGCAAAACATTCCCGGTGACGAATTGACGAAGCTGCAAAACAACGCGGATAGCGGAGAATATACGCTGGCCATCGCGCTTCCCGGAGAGGTTGTGTCGACAAACGCGGACAGCCAAAACGGCCAAGTATGTACATGGTCTCTTGAATACGGCGAAGTAACGCAAATCGCGATAAAAACACGGAAAGCCAATACTGAAAACATCGCGCATTATGCAGAACTCGCTGATACTTACCAACGTGACGGACTGTTGATCACGGTATGCTGCGCGGCCGGCGGGATGCTGTTACTGGCCATCATACTGACGCTGTTGATACGCCGCATACGTAAAACAAGAGCGTCAAAAGTCCGCATGAAAAAGTTCGGATGACTGCATGCGCCCATCGGGCCATACGAGATATACCTTAAAATACCTGTCTTCATCGGTAATACTGTTCGTGCAGGTTTGTATCTTTGAACCTACCCGCCGTGAAACCGTACCCACCCTTGCGACCGCTGTCTCGTCGCCGTAAACGGTCCTGACGGGCATGAGAATATGGCCGTCGGTGTCATAACAGACGAGTGTATAGAGCGCGCCGGCGTCCGTACATGGCTTTGACCACGTGATATTATAATATGTCATACCGAAGTTTTCTTTTTTTTGCATCGACAGTTCAAAATCCGCCGGCTCAAGCGATTCGGGTACATTTTCTTCTTCAATAAAAGAATAGAAATATGCCGTAAGTCCCGGCACCTCGTCCGCAAGCGGTATGTAGATATTATTCTGAGGAAAAACGTTGACCGTCGTATCGTCAGCGACCGAAGAATATTCATCGCCATTATATGAGACAAGAACATCATAGACATCCAGATATTCTTTGGCCTGTTTTGCATTGGGGCTGCCCATCAGCTGTACATAATCCTCCGCGGCAATCTCGTAAATGCTCCATTCATAGTTGGCGTAGTATGCCTCTTCTGTATCAAAAACCACCTCTCTGCCATATTCGCCGAAACCGCGCAGCGTATAATATGGCGACGCAAGCGCTTCATCATCGTTATACATAAAATAGTACATCGTATAATGGTGCCCGTATTCGTGCGCGATCGTCCTTGCCGCCTGTTCCACCGTATCATAGTCATCCATTTTATACAGGTTGAGCACGCTCAGCGTCGATTCGATCTTGTAGCTTAATGACAGCGGAACAATCGACGGCATATCGAAAAACACCTGATAATACTCAAGAAGCCGTGAATGCGTGCCCGCCACATTAACGGCCGTCAGATCCGATCCGCCCGGATTGACGACGACCTGCGATATGTTCATGATCTCATCGCCGTGCACGTTGTTTAAAAGCTCGTTATAGATATCAACAAGCTTCTCGCCCGTCCATTTCTCCGAATAGCTGATGATGGGAAACCCGAGCGGCGTCTCATAGACGCTGCCGTTCAATGCTTCATCCGTCCGCACAGAGATCGCGAACCCGGACGCGCCGCTTTTTTCGCCTTTTTCTGCGCTCAGCTGGTTCGAAGAATAATCCGCTGTATCAATTGCGGCGATCTCGCTTCTCGTATTGTTTTGATCGATATAAAAATAAACGGCGCCTCCGACCGCCAGAACAAGCATGACGGCAAATATAAAAAGGGCGGGGCTTCTCTTCTGTCTGTACAAAGCTTATTCCTCTCCCGCGCGTACGCCGTGAAGCGTATGCGCCTTGACTTTGTCTATTTTTACGCTCACATACCAGCCAATTTCGTGTGCACTTCCCTCAAAGTTGACAGTCTTTGCTGTGCGTGTTCTTCCGCTGATCTCATTCTCATTGCGCTTGCTCGAATTTTCAACAAGTACCTCGACCTCTTTTCCGATATACGCTTTGTTATTGTCAAGCATACAAGCACCGACAAGGCTGTTGAGCTTTTTCAGCCTCTCCTTTTTCGTCTGTTTATCGATCTGCCCCGGCATACCGGCGGCCTTTGTCAACGCTCTTTTTGAATAGGCAAAGGTGTACGCGGCGTCAAACTTAACGCTGTTCACAAGGTCGATCGTATCGGCAAAATCCGCGTCCGATTCTCCAGGAAATCCGACAATGATATCCGTCGTAACGGCGATATCCGGCACACGGTCGCGCAGACGCTCGACAAGGCTAAGATAATGCGCCTTCGTATAGCGCCGGTTCATTCTTTCAAGTATACGGTCGCTTCCCGACTGCACAGGCAGGTGGATATGTTCGCAAAGGCATCCAATGCGACCGTAGCATCCGATCAGCTCGTCCGTCAGGTCTTTCGGGTGTGACGTCATGAACCGCAGCCTTTTCACACCGGTTTCTTCGTCGATGCGATTAAGCAGCTCCGGAAAGAATATATCGGTACCCTTGCCGTATGAATTTACGTTCTGTCCCAGCAATGTCACTTCGGTGATGCCCTGATCGCAGAGCGCGTTTATCTCGCTCAAGATATCGGCCGACCGCCGGCTGCGTTCCCTGCCGCGGACAAACGGTACGACACAGTATGTACAGAAGTTGTTGCATCCGTAAATGATATTGACATAGGCGCTTGAAAGGCTGTTTCTCAACGCCGGAAGCCCCTCGATAACCGTCTCGTCCTCATCGATACGCAAAACGCGCCGTCCGCCACCCAGCAGGACATCACTAAGCATACCTTCAAGCTGTTGGATGTGGTTGGTGCCAAAAACAATATCGACAAAAGGGAAGCGCACCGCAAGCTTTTTTGCAGCATCCTGCTGCTGCATCATGCATCCGCAGACGGCGATCACAGCACCCGCCACGTTTTTCTTATGCTCTCTTAACGCGCCCACATTGCCATACAGTCTGGCTTCGGCATGTTCCCTGACACAACAGGTGTTAAAAATGATCAGATCAGCCTTATTTTTTCCGTCCGTATACGTATATCCGATGTTTTCAAGCACGCCGGCTATCTTTTCACTTTCGTGTGCGTTCATCTGGCAGCCGTATGTCTCGATAAAATATGTCAAATTTTTTTGAGTCACATGCTTAATTAAACTTTCGTTCACGCCTAACTTTATACCTTTCAGCCAAAAATATTTTATGTATTGCCGGCAACAAACGTATTATAATATTTATATCCTTTTTAATCAACTTATCCTGTCATTTTTTTGATTTCTTTGTTCCGATTCTTCTATAAATTTACCGATATTATTGAACGTTAAAAACAATGTTATTGGTCAAAAATTTGTTGACATTGAGTGTAGAATACTGTATATTATACTTCGTCGCGAAATTCTTACGGGGTGTAGCGCAGTTTGGTAGCGCACGTGCTTTGGGAGCATGGGGCCGGGGGTTCAAGTCCCTTCACCCCGACCAGACTTTTTAAAGGGTGTTGCGGCCCCTTGGTCAAGCGGTTAAGACACCGCCCTTTCACGGCGGTAACAGGAGTTCGAGTCTCCTAGGGGTCACCAGTTTTTATTTTTGCCTTTTGGGGCCTTAGCTCAGTTGGTTAGAGCAGTCGGCTCATAACCGATCGGTCCGGGGTTCGAGTCCCTGAGGCCCCACCAAAAGATTTTGGCCCGGTAGTTCAGTTGGTTAGAACGCTAGCCTGTCACGCTAGAGGTCGAGAGTTCGAGTCTCTTCCGGGTCGCCAAGACACCCCAAAGAAACCCTGATTCTTTGGGGACCGGTTATGCCTCGGTAGCTCAGTCGGTAGAGCAAGGGACTGAAAATCCCTGTGTCGACAGTTCGATTCTGTCCTGAGGCACCATTTTTTATTTTTTTCGCTGATGTAGCTCAATCGGTAGAGCAGCTGATTTGTAATCAGCAGGTTGCGGGTTCGAGTCCCATCATCAGCTCCATATGGA